>NZ_JBSXMU010000014.1:0-55932 GCF_054073225.1 Teichococcus aerofrigidensis | reverse complement strand
CCCGCGAGCTGGCGGGGCCGGGGGCGGGCCTGGTCTGGAGCCGCGCGACGGTGCTCTACGCCCTGGCCCAGGCGGCCACCGGCTTCGTCCTGGCGGCCCTGTTCCGCGCCAGCGGGGAGGCGCATGCGGCGGTCTTCGGCGCCGGGCTGGGCCTGTCCCTGCTGGCCCTGCTCGCCGCCGCCCGGCTGGCCCGGAAGCGGGCCTGAGGGGCGCCGGGGCGGCGGAGGGCGCCTCCCGGGATCGGCTGTCTCAGTCGCCGAACAGCCTCCGCAGGTCGCCCACCGGCTGCCAGCGGGGCGACTGGTCCTTGTCCACCAGCACGGCCCGCACGCCCTCGGCGAAATCCGGGTGCTGCGTGATGGTCCGGGTCAGGATCAGCTCCTGCTCCAGGCAGGCCGGCAGGTCCTGGGCGGCGCCGCGCCGCAGCAGTTCGATGGTCACCGCCACGCTGGTCGGCGAGACGCGGCGCAGGGTGGCGAGCTGCTCGCGCGCCCAGTCGGTGCCCTCGGCCTCCAGCGCGGCCTCGATGGCGGCGCGGTCGCCGGCGCCGAAGCAGCGCTCGATGGCCGGGCGCAGCGCCGTGACGCGACCCGGCGGCGGCGCCTCGGCGAATTCGTCCACCACGCCGGCCTCGCCCTTCTCCAGCAGGGCCTGGCGCAGCGCCGGCAGCTTCGCGCGCGGCACGAAATGCGTCGCCAGCCCGGCCTCCACCGCCTCGGCGCCCTTCAGCCGCGCGCCGGTCAAGGCGATCCACAGACCCATGCCCGGGCTGCCCGGCAGGCGCGGCAGGACATAGCTGGTGCCGACGTCGGGGAAGAGGGCGATCGCCGTCTCCGGCATGGCCAGCAGGGCGTGCTCCGTCACCACCCGGTGGCTGCCATGCACCGAGACGCCGAGGCCGCCGCCCATGCAGATGCCGTCGATCAGGCTGATCCAGGGCTTGGGGAAGGTGGCGATGCCGCTGTTCACCGCGTATTCGCGCGAGAAGAAGGCCTCCACCGCCGCCGTGTCGCCGGCCAGCACGTCGCTCCGCACCTGCCGCACGTCGCCGCCGGCGCAGAAGGCCTTCTCGCCCGCGCCCTCCAGCAGCACCAGCCGCACCGCCGGGTCCTCCCGCCAGGCGTCGATGGCCTCGGCGAAGCCGTCGATCATGGCGAGGTCGAGCGCGTTCAGCGCGCGCGGGCGGTTCATCGTCAGGTGGCCCACGACGCCCTCGCGGCGGCGGATCAGGCTGGGCTCGGCTGTGCTCATCGGCATGTCTCCTCGGCGGTTTCCTCGCCACAGCTTCGGGGCCGGGGCGGCAGTTGACAACCCGCCCCCCGCCCCGCGATGCAGGACGGGGAAGCCTGGTCGGGGGAATTGGGGAATGGCGGAGGCGCTGGTTCGCTTCGAGGGCGTGCGCAAGGCCTATGGGCCGGCCGCCTCGGGCTATGCGGTGCGGCATCTGGACCTGGAGGTGGCGAAGGGCGAGCTGCTGACGCTGCTCGGCCCCTCCGGCTCCGGCAAGACCACCACGCTGATGATGCTGGCCGGCTTCGAGCTGCCCAGCGAGGGCCGCATCCTGCTGGAGGGGCGCGACATCGCCCGGCTGCCGCCGCACCGGCGCGGCATCGGCGTGGTGTTCCAGTCCTACGCGCTGTTCCCGCACATGTCGGTGGCGGAGAATGTCGCCTTCCCGCTCGAGGTGCGCGGCGTGCCGCGGCCGGAGCGGGCCGAGCGGGTGAAGCGCGCACTGGCCATGGTGCGGCTGGAGGGATTCGGGGACCGCCGCCCGGCGCAGCTCTCGGGCGGCCAGCAGCAGCGCATCGCGCTGGCCCGCGCCATGGTCTTCGAACCGCCCATCGTGCTGCTGGACGAGCCGCTGGGCGCGCTCGACAAGGCGCTGCGCGAGGAGATGCAGTACGAGATCCGCGGCATCCACCAGCGGCTCGGCGTCACCATGATGTATGTCACGCACGACCAGCAGGAGGCGCTGACGCTGTCGGACCGCATCGCCGTCTTCGAGGGCGGCGAGATCCGCCAGCTGGCCAGCCCGCGCCGCATCTACGAGGAGCCGGCCAATGCCTTCGTCGCCGGCTTCGTCGGCGAGAACAACCGCCTGCCCGGCCGTGTGCTGGCGCGGCAGGAGGGCGCCGTGCGGGTGGCGCTGGATTGCGGCGCCGAGGTGCTGGCGCGGCCGGTGGACTGCGAGGCGCCCGGCAGCCGCTGCGTCGTCGCGGTGCGGCCGGAGCGGGTGGCGGTGGCGCCGGTGGACGCCGAGGATCTGGGCGGGGATGCCCTGCCGGCGCGGCTGCTGGAGGCGATCTTCCAGGGCGACCATGTCCGGCTGCGCCTCTCGCTGGGCAGCGGCGGCGGGGAGATCCTGGCCAAGCGCGTCGTCGGCGGCGCCCGGCTGCCCGAGCCCGGGGAGACGGCGGCGGTGGCCTGGGACGCCGCACACGCCCACGCCTTCGCGGCCTGACCACGCCCCCCCGCCCGGGGTCCTGGCCGGCTCCCTTCGGGCGCGGCGAAGGCTCGCTTCCGCGGAGTCGAATTGTGACGCGGTGATGCGCGCGCGATGGTCAGGGGGATATCCCCTGGCATGGAGGGCGCGGGATCATGTTCGGATGGCTGATACTGGCTGCCCTGTCCTTGGCCCCGATCGGCGCGCCGCCCGCGCGCGCCGAGGATCGCGCCGGGAATAGGGGGCCGGAACCCCGCCTGTTGGCGGCCATGCCCGCCGCCCGGCCGGGCGAGCCGACGCTGACGCTGTTTCTCCCCGGCGATCCGCACCGCGCGCCTTTTCCGCTGGTCGTGGCGGTTTCGGATTCGCTCGGTCCCGACGGCCGGGCGGACCGCATCACCGCCCTGCTGCTGGCGCGGGGCGTCGCGGTTCTCGATCTCGACCCCTTCATCGTCACCGATGGCCCCGGGCAGGCCCGGCGCCGCGACAGGGTGCCCGAGGCGGTCTCTCAGGCGGCGGACCTCGCCGCCCAGCACCCCGCCATCGACCCGGACAGGGTCGCCCTGCTGGGGTTCGGGGCGGGGGGCCGCGCCGCCTGGCTGGCGCGGCCTGGATCGGACACCATCCCCCGCTTCGTCGCCCGGGCCATTCTCTATCCGGGCTGCCGGGACCTGGTGGCGCAGGGACAGGCCGGCGCACCGGCTGATGCCTCGGCGGGCCTGTTGCTGATGCATGGAAGCCTGGACACGGAGAACGGCACCGAGGCCTGCGCGCGGCTGGTGCAGGGCCTGCCCGACCGGGGGCGGCTGCGGCATGTCAGCCTTCGTGGGGCGGGCTATGCCTGGGATCGTCCGGCGCCGCTGGGGGAGGGCGGCACGCTGCTGCCCGCGCCCGGCGGCGAGGGCCGTGTGCCGGCGGCGCCATGGACCTACATGGCGCAGTGCTCGGCGCGGATGGTGGCCGTCTGGCTGTCCGACGCGCTGGGTGCGCGTGGCGCGGTGGCCGCCGCCGCATGTCCCTGAACGCGCATGACCGGCCCGGGGCGCAGGCGGTGGCGCTGCGGCCGGAGCCTGCCGAATTCGCCTGCGAGGACAGGGTCGGGCTGCGCGGGCATCTCTGGCGCGCCGCCGACGCCGGAGAGGGCGGCGCCATCCTCGTCAACGCGGCGACCGGCGTCCTGGCCCGCTACTATCACCGCTACGCCCGGTTCCTGGCCGGGCACGGCTTCGATGTCCTGACCTATGACTATCGTGGCATCGGCCTGTCGCGGCCGGAGCGCCTCAAGGGCTGCGGCTACCGCTGGCGCGACTGGGGGATGCAGGATTTCGCCGCCGCCCTGCGCTTCCTGCACGAGGCGACCGGCTGCCCCCGCCCGATGGTGGTGGGCCACAGCATCGGTGGCTTCCTGCCGGGCCTCGCCCCGAATGCGGCGATGATCGGCCGCATGCTGACGGTGGGGGCGCAGTATGCCTGGTGGGGCGATTACGCGCCGGAGCGCCGCCTGCGGCTTCTGCTCAAATGGCACGTCGCCATGCCCATCGCGACGGCGCTCTGCGGCTACTTCCCCGGCCGCCGCCTCGGGTGGCTGGAGGACCTGCCGGCCGGCGTGGCGCAGGAGTGGAGCTTCCGCGGCCCCTGCTTCACGCGGAGCCACCCGCGCGCGGAGCGCCGCGACATCCTGGCCCGCATGGCCGCTGTGCAGGCACCGATCCTCGCCATCGCCGTGACGGATGACGAACTCGGCACGGTGCCGGCGGTGTGCCGCGCGCTCGGCTACTATACGGGCGCCGCCCGGCGGCTGGCGGTGCTGGACCCCGCCGGCTACGGCCGGACCGCCATCGGCCATTTCAGCCTTTTCCACGACCGGCATGCCGCCGACTTCTGGCCGGACACCCTGACCTGGCTGCGCCACGGTGTCGATCCCTGGCCGGACCGGACCATGGGCTTCCGGGCGCCCTGAGGCGCGACCGCGCGCGACGGGGCATCGGGCGCGGCGCCGCCCTCTCAGCCCGCCAGCCCCTCCCGCCGCAGCTCCGCCGTCAGCCGCTCCACGGCGCGGCCGAAGCGCTCCAGCATCTCCTCCACCTCGGCGGCGGCGATGACCAGGGGCGGCGAGAAGGCGATGGAGTCGTTCATCAGCGCGCGCAGGATCAGCCCCTCCTCCTCGGCCATCCGCACCAGGCGCGGACCCACCTTCAGCGCGGGGTCGAAGCTGCGCTTCGCGGCCTTGTCGGCGGCGAATTCGACCGCCGCCACGAGGCCGACGCCGCGCACCTCGCCGACCAGCGGATGGCCGGCGAAGCGCTCGCGCAGGCCGCGCTGCATCAGCGCGCCCATCGTGGCGGCGTGCTCGATGAGGTTCTCCTCGTCATAGATGCGCAGCGTCTCCAGCGCGACCGCGGCGGCGACCGGGTGGCCGGAATAGGTGAAGCCATGGCCCCAGGTGCCGACCTGGTCGCTGCCCTCGGCCAGGGCCTCATAGACGCGCTCGTTTACCATCACCGCCGAGATCGGCAGGAAGGAGGCCGAGAGCGCCTTGGCGCAGGTCAGGATGTCCGGCCGCAGGCCGAAGCTCTGGCTGCCCCAGTAGCGCCCGGTGCGGCCGAAGCCGCAGATCACCTCATCGGCCACCAGCAGCACGTCATGCTTGCGGAGTACCGCCTGGATCTTCTCGAAATAGGTCTCGGGCGGCACGATGCAGCCGCCCGCGCCCATCACCGGCTCGGCGAAGAAGGCGCCGACGGTCTCCGGCCCCTCCGCCTCGATCAGCGCGTCCAGCTCGGCGGCGAGGCGGCTCGCGAAATCGGCCTCGCTCTCGCCGGGCTCGGCGAAGTGGTAGTGGTGTGGCGTGCCGACATGCAGGAAGCCCGGCAGCGGCAGGCCGAACAGCCTGTGGTTGGCCGGCAGGCCGGTCAGGCTGGCGGCGGCGGCGGTGATGCCGTGATAGGCGCGCTGCCGGGCGATGATCTTGCGCTTCTGCGGCCGGCCCAGCACGGTGTTGACATACCAGACCATCTTGATCGCGGTGTCGTTCGCCTCCGAGCCGGAATTGGCGAAGAACACCTTGCTCATCGGCACCGGCGCGCGCGCCAGCAGCGCCTCGGCCAGTTCGATATCCGGCATGTTCGAGCGGCCGGTGAAGCTGTGATACCAGGGCAGCCTGCGCATCTGCTCGGTGGCGGCGCGCAGCAGGCGCTCGTTGGAGAAGCCGAGCGAGGCGCACCAGAGCCCGGCCACCGCCTCCAGATACTCCCGGCCGGACTCGTCACGGATGCGGATGCCCTCGCCGCCGGTGATGATCAGCGGGCCCTGCTCGCGATGCGCCCTGTGATTGGTCATCGGGTGCAGCAGCGAGGCGATATCCCGCGCGGCCGCGGAATTGGCGCCATGGGTGTCGGGCGGGGTCATGCGGGGGTCTCTCCTGCGCTTCCACGGCAGGCTAGGCCAGTTCTTCCGCCCTGGCGACGGGGGGGCCATCCGCTCCCCCCCCCCGTCGCTCAGCGGCTCAGCAGCACGTCCGGCAGCCAGGTGACGATGACGGGGAAGACCGTCACCAGCACCACCGTCAGCACCAGCATCAGGAAGAAGGGCAGGGAGGCCCAGGCCACCTCGGTCTGCTCGCGTCCCGTCATGGTCTGCATGACGAAGAGGTTGAAGCCGACCGGCGGGGTGATCTCGGCGATCTCCACCAGCAGCACGATGAAGATGCCGAACCAGATCAGGTCGAAGCCGGCATGCTGCACCATCGGCACGACGATGGAGGTGGTGAGCACGATCATCGAGACGCCGTCGAGCGCCGTGCCCAGCACCACATAGACGGCGGTGAGCATCAGGATCAGGCCATAGGGGCCGAGGTCCATCGCAGCCACGGCCTCGGCCAGCGCGGCGGGGATGCCGGTCAGCGCCATGGCCTTGGTGAGATAGGCGGCGCCGGCCAGGATGAACATGATCATGCAGGAGAGGCGCGTCGCGCCCGACAGGCTCTCGATGAAGCTCTCCCAGGTCAGGCAGCGCGTCACCGCCGCCAGGACCAGCGAGCCGAGCACGCCGAAGGCGGCGGCCTCCGTCGCCGTCGCCCAGCCGACGAACATCGAGCCGATGACGGCGACGATCAGCAGGGCGCAGGGGATGAGCTGGGCCGACTGGCGCAGCTTCTCCCGCAGCGGCATGGACGGTCCCTTGGGCGGCTGCTTCGACGGGTTGAGCAGCGCCCAGACGGCGATATAGGCGCTGAACAGCACCATCACGAGAAGGCCGGGCAGGCAGCCGGCGAGAAAGACGCGCACGATCGAGACCTCGGCCGCCACGGCATAGACCACCATGATGATCGAGGGCGGGATCATGATGCCCAGCGTGCCCGAGGTGGCGAGACTGCCGATCGCCACATCCTCGTCATAGCCGCGCTTCTTCAGCTCCGGCAGGGCGATCTTGGAGACGGTGGCACAGGTCGCGGCGGAGGAGCCGGAGACCGAGCCGAAGATGCCGCAGGCCAGGATGTTGACGTGCAGCAGTCGTCCCGGGATGCGCCGCACCCAGGGCGAGAGGCCGTTGAACAGCTCCTCCGACAGCCGGGTGCGGAACAGGATCTCGCCCATCCAGACGAACATCGGCAGCGCCGCCAGCGTCCAGGAGCCGGTCGATTCCCAGAAGGCGCTGGCGAGGTAGGTGCCGGGCTGCGGGTGCACGAACCAGACGGCGACGAAGCCCACCACCGCCAGCGCCATGCCGATCCAGAGCCCGCCGGCCAGCAGAAGGCCGAGCAGCAGCAGAAGCAGGCCCGAAAGTTCCAGAAGATCCATGGGGTGTCCTCAGACCTCGGCCGAGAAGTCGCCGCGCGCGGCGCGTTCCATCGCGGCGACGACGTAGGCGGGCGTGTTGCCGCGCAGCACGGTCACGAGTTCGTCCAGCACCGCGACCAGCAGCAGCGCCGCTCCGGCCGGCATGGCGAGCTTCGGGATCCAGAGCGGCACCGGCAGCGCACCCTGGGCGAGGTCCTCGATCTCGTAGGAGAAGAGCACATCATCCAGCGTCCAGTAGAAGGCATAGGCGCAGCCGGCTGCCGCCAGCGCCAGCGCCACGCCCTCGGCGACGCGGCGGCGGGGCGGCGACAGCCGGTCGAGCAACAGCCCGACGCGGATCAACTCGCCCCTGCGGAAGGTATGGGCCAGGGCGAAGAAGGTCGTGGAGACGCAGAGATAGGCGCTGATGTCGTCGGCGCCCGGGAACTGGATCGCCAGGCCGCGCAGGATGACCTGCGCCATCATCACCAGGAAGATGCCGAGGAGGGAGAGGGCGGCGAGCGCCGCCGCCATCCGGTAGAGCGCATCGAGCGCCTGTCGCAGCATCTCTGCCGCCTCAGCCGGCGCGATAGGCGGCGATCAGCTTCTGGCCGTCCTCGCCGGTGCGGGAGACCCATTCGTCGGTCATGACGGCGCTGATCTTCTGCAGCCCCTCGATCAGCGCCGGCGTCGGCTGCTCGACCTTCAGGCCCCGCTTCTCCAGCGTGTCCTGCGCGATCTGCGTCGCCTCCTTCGACATCGCGAAGCCACGCTCCTCGGCGGCCGCGGCGGCGTCCTGGATCGCCTTCTGCTGCGCGGCCGGCAGGGCCTCGAAGGCGCGCCGGCCGATAAAGACGTGGTTCTGCGTGTAGGTGAAGTTCACCGGCGTGAAGACGCGCGCGTAGTCCCAGGCCTGCGTGTCCACGCCGGTGGCGGCGCTGGTCACCTGGGCGTTGATGACGCCGGTGGCGAAGGCCTGCGCCACCTCCGCCGACTGCACCAGGGTCGGCGTCGCCTGCAGCAGGGCCGCGAAGCGGTTCGTCATCGCGTTGAAGGCGCGGAAGCGGCTGCCCTTCAGCGCATCCAGGCTCGGCAGCGACTGGTTGCTGTAGAAGCCGCCCGGCGGCCAGGGCACGGCGTAGAGCGGCACCAGGCCGCTGCGCCTGAAGCGCGCCTCGATATAGGGGCGCGCCAGGTTGCGCAGCTTGCGCGCCGCCTCGAAGCTCGGCGCCAGCAGCGGAATGCCGTCCACCTCGAAGAAGGGGTCCTCGTTGCCATAGGCGGAGATCAGGATCTCGCCGAGCTGCACCTGACCCTGCTGCACGCCACGCTTGATCTGCGGCATGGGCAGCAGCGACCCGTTGGTGTGCAACTGGACTTGCAACGCGCCGCCGGTGGCCTTCTGCACCTCCTCCACGAACTGGCGGATGTTGCGGGTGTGGAAGTTGGTGTCCGGGTAGGCCGTGGCGAACTGCCATTTGGCCTGGGCGGACGCCCCGCGCGGGGCCAGGCCGGCCATCGCGGCGCCGGTGGCGGCCAGCAGGAGGCTGCGGCGCGTGGTCGTCATGCTGTGGTCTCCCGTGGTCATTGGGCCAGGATGCGGCGGGAAACTATCCGACCGCCGGCGCGCGGCAGGCAAGGGGCGATGCGGCGGTATTCCACCGCCGCCAGGCCGGCGGCGCCCACCGAAGCGCCATTTCCGGGAGGGATTGCCCGCCCGGCGGCCAACCGGCGCGGCGGGACGGGCAGCGCCGGGAGCCTGCCGCTCCGCACCCTCTCAACAGGGCCGGCGATCTGCTCTAGGCTCGACTCCGGGCAGGCCGGCGCCGCGCCGGCCGCCCCCATCAGGAAGGGTCCAAAGAATGTTGCGGAGACATCTGGGCGCCATCGGGCTGTTCGCCGCGGGCCTGGCGCTTTTCCCGGCCCTGTCGACCGGCCCGGCCCTGGCGCAGGGGCGCGACCTGACCATCGTCTCCTGGGGCGGCGCCTATCAGGACGCGCAGCGGGAGATCTTCTTCCGCCCCTTCCAGCAGCAGAGCGGCGCGCGCCTCCTGGAGGAGACCTGGGACGGCGGTGTCGGTGTGCTGCGCGCCAAGATCCAGTCCGGCGCCAACAACTGGGACCTCGTTCAGGTGGAGAGCGAGGAGCTCCTGATCGGCTGCGAGGAAGGGCTGTTCGAGAAGATGGACTTCGCCGCCATCGGCGGCCGGGACCGCTACATCCCGCAGGCGGTCAGCGAATGCGGCGTCGGCAACATCCTCTATTCCTTCGTCCTCGCCTATGACCGGGCGCGCACCGCCGAGGGGCCCAAGAGCTGGGCCGAGTTCTTCGACACGAAGCTGTTCCCCGGCAAGCGCGGGCTGCGGCGCGGCCCCAAGACCACGCTGGAGATCGCCCTCCTGGCCGATGGCGTGGCGCCGGGCGAGGTCTACAAGCTGCTCGGCACCAATGCCGGGGTGGACCGCGCCTTCCGCAAGCTGGATTCGATCAAGCAGGACATCGTCTGGTGGGAGCGCGGCAGCCAGCCGGCGCAGCTGCTGGCCAGCGGCGAGGTCGCCATGACCAACGCGTACAACGGCCGCATCACCGCCGCCAACCAGAATGACGGCCGCAATTTCGGCATCGCCTGGGCGCAGAATCTCTACACCCTGGATTCCTGGGTCATCATGAAGGACAGCCCGAACAAATCGCGGGCCCAGGCCTTCCTGAAGTTCGTCGGCGAGCCCCGGGTCGCGGCCGAGCTGCCGCCGCGCATCGCCTATGGCCCGACGGTGAAGGGCGCCAACGAGCTGGTCTCCCCGGAGGTGCTGGCCAACCTGCCGACGGCGCCGGCGAATGCCGCCAGCGCGCTCGAGATCAGTGACCGGTTCTGGCTCGACAATCTCGACAAGCTGAGCCAGCGCTTCAACAACTGGCTGTCGCGCTGACCTTGTCCGCGCGCTGGAAGGCGGCGGCGCTGGTCGCGCCGCTGCTGCTGTTCCTCCTGGCGGTCTTCATCCTGCCAATCGGCGCTTTTCTCCTGCGCGCCGTGCAGGAGAGCGATGTCGCGCCCGTGCTGCCGCGCACCGTCTCCGCCCTCGCCGGCTGGGACGGGGCGGGGCTGCCCGGCGACGACGCCTTCGCCGCCGTGATCGAGGATCTGCGCGAGGCGCGCGAGCGCGACCGGGCGGCGGGGGGCGGCGAGATCGCCCGCGCCTCGGCCCGGCTGAACGCCGACTGGCCGGGCTTCCGCAGCCTGCTGCCGATGACGGCGCGCCGTGTCGCGCAGGAGCTTGAGGGCGCCCCGCGCGAGGCCCTCGCCGGCATCAGCGAGGACTGGGCCACGCCCGAGCCCTGGGCCGCGATCCGCCGCGCCGGCGGGCCGGTTTCGGACTTCAATCTGCTCGCCGTGCTCGATCTGAAGCGGGACGCGGCGGGCCACATCGCCGCCGCGCCGCCGGACCAGGCGATCTTCCGCGGCATCCTGTGGCGCACCCTCTGGATCGGCGCCCTGGCGACGCTGCTCTGCCTCGCCATCGGCTATCCGCTGGCCTGGCTGATCGCGACGGCGCCGCCGCGCCTGGTGCCCTGGCTGCTGGCCGGCGTGCTGCTGCCCTTCTGGACCAGCCTGATCGTCCGCACCGCCGCCTGGATGGTGCTGCTGCAGCGCGAGGGCGTGCTGAACGCCGCGCTGCAGGCGCTGCGGCTGACCTCGGAGCCGCTGCCGCTGCTGTTCAACCGGGGCTCGGTGCTGCTGGCCATGGTGCATATCCTGCTGCCGTTCATGGTGCTGCCGATCTATGCCAGCCTGAAGGCGCTGGACTGGCGCCTGCCCCGCGCCGCGCGCTCGCTCGGCGCCTCGCCCCTGCGGGCCTTCCTGCGGGTCTCGCTGCCGCTCTCCCTGCCGGGGGTGGGGGCGGGCTGCCTGCTGGTCTTCATCCAGGCGCTGGGCTTCTACGTGACCCCGGCGCTGCTCGGCGGGGCCAATGACCAGATGCTGCCCTATTTCGTCGCCTTCTATGCCTCGCGCACCGTCAACTGGGGCATGGCGGCGGCGCTCTCCTGCCTGATCCTGCTCGCCGTCGCCGTCATCCTGGCGGTCTATGGGAAGCTGATCGGCTTCTCGCGGATGCGTCCCGCATGATGGCGACCTCACGCCTCGCGCTCTGGATCTTCGGCCTGCTGGCGCTGGTCTTCCTGCTGGCGCCGGTGCTGCTGATCCTGCCGCTCTCCTTCTCGGCCGGGTCCTTCCTCTACTATCCGCTGCCCGGCCTGTCCTTCCGCTGGTACGCCGATTTCTGGACCTCCGGCTTCTGGCTGCCGGCGCTGTGGAACAGCCTGCGCCTCGGCACGGTGGCGGCGCTGCTCGCGGGCGTGCTCGGCACCCTGGCCGCCTTCGGCCTCTGGCGCGGCAACTTCCCCGGCCAGCGCCTGGTGATGGCGGTGCTGCTGGCGCCGATGGTGGTGCCGGTGGTCATCGTCGCCGTGGCGCTGCTGCTGGCCTTCGGGCCGCTGGGCCTGACCAACAGCTTCCTCGGCCTGGTGCTGGGTCACGCCGCGCTGGGCGCGCCCTTCGTCCTCGTCACCGTGCTGGCCGCGCTGCAGCAGTTCGACGCGGTGCAGCTCCGCGCCGCCGCCGCCTGCGGCGCCTCGCCGCTGCGGGCCTTCCTGCGCGTCTGCCTGCCGCAGATCATGCCCGGCGTGGCGGCCGGCGCCATCTTCGCCTTCGCCACCTCGCTCGACGAGGTGGTGGTGACGCTCTTTCTCGCCGGTCCGGCGCAGCGCACCCTGCCGCGGCAGATGTTCTCCGGGCTGAACGATTCCATCAGCCTGACCATCATGGCGGCGGCCATGGTGATGGTGCTGCTCTCGGCCCTGCTGCTGCTGGCGGTCACGCTGCTGCGCCGCAAGCGGTAGGCGCGCTCAATGCCCGGTGCCGGAGAGCAGGTTGATGACCAGCACCCCGGCCAGGATGAGCCCGATCCCGGCGAGGGCCGCGGCGTCCAGCCGCTGCCCGAAGCCGATCCAGCCGACCAGCGCGATCAGCACGATGCCGATGCCGGACCAGAGGGCATAGGCGATGCCCATCGGCAGGCCGCGCGTCAGGGCCTGCGCCAGGAACCAGAAGGCGCCGGCATAGCCCAGCACCACCACCACCGAGGGCCACGGCCGGGTGAAGCCGCGCGAGGCGTTGAGGGCGGAGGTGGCGATGACCTCGAGCAGGATGGCGAGGCCCAGATACAGGTGCTGCATGCCCCGCTCCTGCCGGCGCCACCCGGGGCGGTCAAGTTGCGGAGGCGGGTGCATCCCCTCCGGCGGCGGCGAGTTACGGCCCTGTCATCCCTGGGAGAAGCACCATGACCCTCGCACCTCCGAGTCTCGGACCGAACCGTCGGGGCGCCCTGGCGCTGGGCGCCGCCCTGCTGGCCGCCGGCACCCTGGCCGCCCCGCGGCGCCTCTTCGCCCAGGCCGCGACCCCGCCGGCCTCCGGCCCCTATTCCCTGCCGGCGCTGCCCTATGCCGCCAATGCGCTGGAGCCGCATATCGACGCCGCCACCATGGAGCTTCATCACGGCAAGCATCACGCGGCCTATGTGACCAATCTGAACAACGCGCTGAAGGACCATGGCCAGCTCGCCGGCATGAAGCTGGAGGAGCTGCTCACCAAGCTTCCCGAGGCGCCCGAGGCGGTGCGCACGGCGCTGCGCAACAATGGTGGCGGCCATGCCAACCACGCCATGTTCTGGCAGATCATGGGCCCCGGCGGCGGCACGCCCTCCGGCGAGCTGGCCCAGGCGATCGACCGCGACCTGGGCGGCCTCGACAAGATGAAGACCGATTTCAACGCCGCCGGCGGACGCGTGTTCGGCTCGGGCTGGGTCTTCGTCACCGTCGACCGCGAGGGCAAGCTGGCCCTGACCTCGCGCCCGAACCAGGACACGCCGCTGATGGACGGCCAGCGGGTGCTGATGGGCAACGACGTCTGGGAGCACGCCTACTACCTGAAGTACAACAACCGCCGGCCCGAATATCTGGCGGCGTGGTGGAACGTGGTGGACTGGGCCAAGGTCGGGCAGCGCTACGCCGCCGCCAAGGCCGGCACGCTGGCGATCTAGGCCGGAGCGGGAACCGGGCGGGATCGGCCCCGGCCGGGTGGTCGGCGCCTTTTCCGATGGAACGCCTCAGCCGAGGAAGAAGCGCCAGAGCAAGGGCAGCAGGAGCGCGCTGATCAGCGCGTTCAGCCCCATGGCCATGCCGCTGAAGGCCCCGGCGGTGGCGTTCACCGAGATCGCGCGCGCCGTGCCGATGCCGTGCGCGGCGGTGCCCATGGCCAGGCCCCGGGCGCGCCAGTCCCGCACCCGGGCAAGGTTCAGCATCGCCGGGCCAAGCGTCGCCCCGGTCACGCCCGAGCCCAGCACCACCGCCGCCGTCAGCCCCGGCAGGCCACCGATCTGCTCGGCGATGCCCATGGCCACCGGCATGGTGACGGAGCGGGGCGCCAGGCTGGCGGTCACCTCCGGCGCGGCCCGCAGCAGCAGCGCGAAGGCCACGCCGGAGAAGGCGGCGGCCAGTCCGCCGCAGGCGATCGCCAGCAGCGCGGCGAGGGCGGAGCTGCGAACATGGTGCCATTGCCGGTAGAGCGGCACGGCCAGCGCCACGGTGGCGGGCCCAAGCAGGAAGTGCACGAACTGCGCGCCCTGGAAATAGGCGCGGTAATCCACCCCGGCGGCGAGCAGCAGACCGGCGAGCAGGATGACGGCCAGCAGCACCGGATTGGCCACCGGATGCCAGCGGCACAGCGCGGCGAGGCGCAGCCCGGCCAGCCAGGCGAGGAGGGTGGCGGTCAGCGCCGCCAGCGGATCGCGCGCCAGATAGACCCAGATCTCGGTAAGGTCGACCATCAGCCGAGCCGCCGCATCAGAAGCTGGGCCAGCAGCCCGGTGACGGCGATGCCGATCAGCGTGCCGGCCAGGATCGCCAGGGCCAGCGGCGCCCAGTCCCGCGCCAGCTGCGGCAGGAAGACCACGATGCCGACCCCGGCGGGCACGAAGAGCAGGCCGAGATGGCGCAGCACCGCATCCGCCGTGCCGCCGAGACCGGGCGCGCCGGGATCGGTGCCGCCGGCGCCGGGGGACCAGCGGTCGCGCAGCAGCAACCCGGCGAAGAGCAGGGCCATGCCGAGGACCGGGCCGGGGACGGGCAGGTGCAGCGCGCGGGCCAGCAACTCGCCGAGCAACTGGCAGAGGAGGAGGATGGTCATGCCGCCGATCATGGCGCGGCACTCCATCGCAGGACGGCAGGCGGGCGCAGGACGGCAGGCTGGACAGGCACGGGCAGGCTCCCCGGTTGATGATGCACTGCGCCTAGACTTCCTCCCCGCCCGCCTGGAACGCCATCCCCGCTTTGCGCGGGGCGGCGTCAAGAAAAACGGCAGGCTCCGGGGGGCCTGCCGTGAAGGTGGCCGTGCCGGGGAGGGGGCACGGCGTGGTGCCAGGGAGAGTGTGGCACCGGGGAGGAGGACAGGGCCGGGGGGCGGCCCTGGCGCCATCATGGCGGGAACAGCCTGCCATTCCCTTAAGACGCGGCGGGAAATTGGCCGCGCCCCCTTGCCGGACGGCGCCGTCTCGCCAACCCTCCGGCGGGACAGGATCGGGAGGAGAGCAAGGTCATGACATCGCCGGCCAGGCCGCCAGCAACGCGGCTGCCACTCACGGGGCTGCCGCTCACGGGACTAAAGGTGCTGGAACTCGGGCACTACATCGCGGGGCCCTTCGCCACCCGCCTGCTGGCCGACATGGGCGCCGAGGTGGTGAAGGTGGAGCCGCCCGAGGGCGACCCCATCCGCGGCTGGGGCAGCCGGCACAACGGGCATCCGGTCTGGTTCAGCATCCATGGCCGCAACAAGCTCTCCGTCACCCTCGACCTCAAGAACCCGCGCGACCAGGCGCGGCTGCTGAAGCTCGCCGCCCGCGCGGACGCGCTGGTGGAGAACTTCCGCCCCGGCTACCTGGAGCGCATCGGCCTCGGCCCCGACCGCCTGCGGGAGGCCAACCCGCGCCTCGTCATCGCCCGCGTCTCCGGCTACGGGCAGGACGGGCCCTATCGCGACAAGCCCGCCTTCGGCGCCATCGGGGAGGCCATGGGGGGTCTGCGGCACCTCACCGCCAATCCCGGCCAGACCGAGCTGCCGCCGCCGCGCTGCGGCCTCTCGATCAGCGACGACCTGGCCGGGATGTATGCCGCCATGGCCGTGGTCTCGGCCTGCTGGGGGCGGGATGCGGGCGAGGGGGGCGGCGGGCGCACCATCGACATCAACCTGGTCGACAGCGTCTTCAGCCTGAGCGAGGGCATCCTTCCGGAATACGGGCTGACCGGGAAGATCCGGCAACCGGCGGGCGCCGCCATCCCGACCGCGGCGCCGACCAACACCTATCCCTGCGCCGACGGCAAGTGGCTCTGCGTCGCCGGCAATTCGGACTTCATCTTCCGCCGGCTGATGGCCGCCATCGGCCGGCCGGATCTCGCCGACGATCCGCGCATGGCCGACAATGGCGGGCGTTGCGCCCATGCGGCGGAGCTGGACGCCGCCATCGCCGACTGGACCCGCACCCTGCCCGCCCGCGAGGCGCAGGAGCGGCTGGAGGCGGTGGACGTGCCCTGCTCGCGCCTCTTCGATATCCGCGACATCGCCGAGGACCCGCATTTCCTCGCCCGCGATTCGGTGATGCCGGTCGATGACCCGCTGCTCGGCCCCGTGCTGCACCCGGCGGCGCCCTTCCGCTTCGACGGCGTCACCCCGCGCGAGATGGTGCGCTGGACGGGACCGGCCGCCGGGGCGCACAACGAACAGGTTTTCCAGGACTGGCTCGGGGAGGAGCAGCAGGCATGACGGACAGCGTCACCATCAGCGAGGTCGCTCCGCGCGACGGGCTGCAATCCATCGGCCCCTTCGTGCCGACCGAACGCAAGATCGAGATGGTCCGCGCGCTGCACGCGGCCGGGCTGCGGCGCATGGAGGTGGGCAGCTTCGTCAGCCCCCGGCACGTGCCGCAGATGGCCGACACGGCGGAGGTGCTGAAGGCGGCCAAGGCGCTGCCCGGCCTCGAATGCACCGTGCTGGTGCCGAACCGCAAGGGCTTCGACCTGGCCATGGCGGCGGGCGCCGACCGGCTCGGCTTCTTCATGTCCGTCACCGAGGCGCACAACAAGGCCAACCTGAACCGCAGCCGGGCCGAGAGCCTGGCCGAGCTCTCGGAGCTGGTGCGCGAGGGCGCGGCGGCGGGTGTCGCGATGCGCTTCAACCTCTCCTGCGCCTTCCACTGCCCCTTCGAGGGGGTGGTGCCGCAGGCGGCGGCGCTGGAGATGGTCGGGCGCGCCGCCGCGCTCGATCCGGGGATGGAGATCGGCATCGCCGACACCACCGGAAACGCCGCGCCCGATCAGGTGGCGGAGGTCTTCCGGCAGGCGCTGGCGCGGCACGGCAACCCGCTCGCCTACCACGGCCACGACACCTATGGCCTGGGCGTCGCCAATGCGCTGGCCGCCTTCGAGGCCGGCTGCCGGGTCTTCGACGGTGCCGCCGGCGGCCTGGGCGGCTGCCCCTTCGCCCCCGGCGCGACCGGCAACACCGCGACGGAGGACCTCGTCTGGATGTTCCACCGGATGGGCGTCGCGACCGGCATCGACTGGACGAGGCTGCTCGTCGCGGCCGATCTCTGCGCCGCCGTGCCCGGTGGCACGCCGGGCGGGCGGATGCGCGGCGTGCCGGCGGCGCGGGCGGCGTGACGCGGCGCCCCGCGGCGGGCCAGGGGTGGCGGTAGGCGGCCCGCGCGATGGCTGACAGGCGCCGTCCCGGCCTCCGCCGGCTCTGGCCGCTCATCCTGCCTCTCCTGCTCATGGCCTGCGGCGGTTCCCCTTCCGGCCCGGTGCTGGGCGCGGCGGCGCTGCGCGAGCCGGTCACCTGCGTGCCCTATGCCCGGGCGCGCTCCGGCATCGACCTGCGCGGCGATGCCTGGGAGTGGTGGGGGGCGGCCGCAGGGCGCTACGGGCGCGGCCGGGCCCCGCGGCCGGGCAGCATCCTGGTGATCGACCGCTCGGCCCGGCTGCGGGACGGGCATCTGGCGGTGGTCAGCCGCGTCCTCTCGGCGCGGGAGATCCGGGTGGACCACGCCAACTGGGCCAGCGGCCGGCTGAAGGGCCGCATCATGCGCGACCAACCGGTGCGCGACGTCTCGGCGGCGAATGACTGGTCCCTGGTCCGGGTCTGGTATCCGCCGGCCGACGGCTACGGCGTCACCAGCTATCCCGCCGCCGGCTTCATCCATCCCGCCGGCGCCTGGGCGGCGCGCTGAGGCGCGGGCCCCAGGGTGATGGGGGAGGGCGGCGGCCCGCGCAGGGGCGCCCCGCGCCGATCCGGCTGGACGCTGGGGCGGGACCATGCTGCAAGCGGTGCGACGACCGTTCCACCGGAGAGATCATTCCCATGCCGCGCCGCCGTTCCCTCCTCGCCCTGGGCACCGCCGCCTCGGCCGCCTCGCTGGCCTCATTCCCGATGGCGCGGGCGCAGTCCGGCTGGCCCGACCGGCCGGTGCGCTTCATCGTCCCCTTTCCCGGCGGCTCCTCGCCGGACCTGACGGGCCGGCTGGTGGCGCAGCACCTAGCCGATGTGCTGGGGCAGCCGGTGGTGGTGGAGAACAAGGCCGGCGCGGGCGGCAATATCGGCACCGACACGGTCGCCAAGGCGACGGACGGGCTGACCCTCGGGCTCTCGATCAACGGCCCGCTCTCCACCGCGCCCGCGCTCTACCGCGGCCTGCCCTACGACCCGCAGAAGGACCTGGCGATGATCTCGCTGCTGGTGCGGGGCGGCCAGGTCCTGGCGGTGAACCGGGATCTCCCGGTGACGGATTTCGCCGGCTTCGTCGCCCATGCCAGGGCCAATCCCGGAAAGCTCACCTTCGGCTCGGTCGGCGCCGGTTCGGGCGGGCATCTGGCCATGGAGGACATCAAGGGCCGGCTCGGCCTGACGCTGGAGCACGTGCCCTATCGCGGCTTCCCGCCCGCCGTGCTCGACCTGACGGCCGGGCGCATCAGCGCCATGGTGGTGACCGCGGCGGCCATCCTGCCGCAGCTCCGCGAGGGCACCGCCCGCGCTTTGGCGGTGACGACCGAGGCGCGCATGCCGCAGCTTCCCGAGGTGCCGACGCTGGTCGAGCTCGGGCTGGACGGCGCGGTCTCCTACGGATGGCAGGTGATGATCGCGCCGACGGGGACGCCGGCCGAGCGGGTCGCGCTGCTGGCGCGGGAGGCCCGCCGCGCCCTCTCCACCGAGCGGGCCCGGCAGGTCATGGAGGCGGCCGCCTTCGAGGTGGTGGCGGGGACGCCGGAGGAGGCGGCCGCCTATGTCGCCGCGGAGGCGGCCCGCTGGGGCGGGCTGATCCGCGATCTCGGCCTGAGCCTGGAGGGCTGAAGCCGCTCCGGGCGCCCATCGGGGCGCCCGTCGGGGAGGGGGCGGACCCCCTCCCGCGGGCCGCTCAGTGCGTGCGCTCGGCCGGGTATTCCGGGGCCTTCTGGCCGCGGGTCTTCCACAGCGACAGCGCCACCGAGCCGGCGATGATGCCCGCCGTCGCCATCAGGGCATATTCCACCGGCACCGCCTTGCCGCCGGCGAACCAGTTGGCCAGCATCTTGGCGCCGACGATCATCAGCACGATCGACAGCCCGTGCTTGAGGTAGTGGAAGCGGTGGATGACGCCGGCCAGCGCGAAGTACATGGCGCGCAGGCCGAGGATGGCGAAGACATTGGCCGTGTAGACGATGAAGGGGTCGGTCGAGACGGCGAAGATCGCCGGGATGCTGTCGAGGGCGAAGAGCAGGTCCGTCAGCTCGACCAGGATCAGCACCAGCAGCAGCGGCGTGACCATCAGCTTGCCGCCCTCGCGCACGGTGAAGGCCTTGCCGCGGAAGCCTTCCGTCACCGGCAGGCGGCGGCGCAGCCAGGCGAGGACCGGGCTCTCCGTGGGATCGGGCTCCTCATCGGCCGCGCGCAGCATCTTCCAGCCGCTCCAGATCAGGAACAGGCCGAAGAGCACCATGATCCAGTCGAACTCGCGCATCAGCGCGGTGCCCACCAGGATCATCACGCCGCGCATCACCAGCGCGCCCAGGATGCCCCAGAACAGCACCCGGTGCTGATAGGCCGGCGGCACGCCGAACTTGGCGAAGAGCAGGACGAAGACGAAGATGTTATCGACCGAGAGCGACCACTCGATGACATAGCCGGTGAGGAATTCCAGCGCCTTGGTGCTGCGCTCCTCCGGCGTCGCGCCATAGCTCATCCAGAGCCAGCCGAAGAACAGCAGGGCCAGCCCGATATAGGCGGCCGACTTGATCAGGGCGGTGCGGACCGGCACCGGGGCGGGGTCGCCATTGGCGTCCTTGCGGGCGAACAGGCCGAGGTCGAGCGCCAGAAGCCCGAGCACGGCGGCGTTGAAGATCACCCAGAACCAGATTGAAGCTTCCACGTGGGACGGCTCCTCAGGAAAGGGGGCCCGTCCGGCGGCCGCAGATTATCCGCGGTCACAAGGGAAGATGCGCGTCCGGGCCCGATTGCGCGAGAAGTCGATCCGACATCGCGAAGGCGGCTGTTCGCCGCCAGGTCGCCAGAGGGGCCCGGATCCGTCTCCATGGATGAAGGAAAATTCACCTCAAGGCAAGCCTGATTTGTTTCCGCAGTTGTTTCCCGGCGCGAATCACGCCATCTCCCGGTTTGCGTGAGGCCGGTGCCGACACTACTGTCGGACACTGAGGAGACGCGGTCAGGCCGGCGGGGAGCATCCCTTCAGGTCGGTGGCCGCCCAAATGGATCGAGGCGTGGCTATGGGTTCCTTCAGCATCTGGCACTGGCTCGTTGTGCTGCTCGTCATCCTGCTGCTGTTCGGCGGCGGCAAGATCAGCGGTCTGATGGGCGACCTCGCGAAGGGCATCAAGTCCTTCAAGCAGAACATGAAGGAGGATGACGACAAGGATGCCTCCATGGCCGCCGATGCGCCCTCCCGGCCGGCCGGCAACCTCTCGGGCCCCGGTGTGAACCAGGCGCGCAACACCAGCACCGAGCCGAACACCTCCAACTCCTCGCACCCCGCCGCCTGATCCCGGGGCGGGGGCGGCCCGCCCCCACCGGCGGCACGAGGCCCGATCGCGGGGCCAGGCACGGATGCCCTCCGGCCTGGCCCTTGGGCTTTTCCGGCCGCCTGCCGCCTGTCCGGAAGGCGCCGGATATCCCGAAAACGTCATTCCTCCGCCATCCTCCGGCAGGCTTCGCCGCTGTATGCGGCGCCGTGCCCGATCCCGATCGCAGCCGACTCCGGGAGCCCATGCCCGATGCCCGTCTCCGCCCCTTCCGAGAGCGTCGTCCAGGATATCCTCCGCGCCGGCCGGCGCATGGACAGCCGCAACTGGGTGCCCGCCACGGCCGGCAATCTCTCCGTCCGGCTGGAGGGGGAGCGGGTCGCGGTGACGCGCTCGGGCTTCCACAAGGGCTTCCTCACGCCGGACGCGGTCATGGTGGTCGGCCTGGATGGCGCCGCGGAGGACCCGACGCTCCGGCCCTCGGCCGAGACCCTGCTGCATTGCGGCCTCTACCGCCGCTTTCCCGAGGCCGGGGCCGCGCTGCACGGCCATTCCATCGCCGCCACGGTGCTGTCGCGCCAGGCCGGAGCGGCGATCCGGCTGGAGGGCTACGAACTGCTGAAGGCCTTCCCCGGCCTCTCCACCCATGACGCCGCGGTCGAGCTGCCGGTCCTGGACAACGACCAGGACATCGCGCGGCTGCAGCGGGCGGTGGAGGCGCGGTGGGATCGCCTCTCGGGAATCGCCGCCGCCATTCCGCCGGGCTATTTGATCCGCGGGCACGGCGTCTATGTATGGGCGGACGGCATGGAGGCGGCTCTGGCGCGGCTGGAGGCGCTCGAATTCATGCTTGAGTGCGAACTGCAAGCCCGGAGGGTCCGATGAGCCTGTTGACCATCAAGGATGCCGAGACCAGCGCCGAGCTCCTGCGCTCCAGCGATCCGGCCGAGATCGCGGCGGCACTGGCCCCGATCCACGTCCGCTTCGAGCGCTGGGAGGTGGCGCCGCTGCCGGAGGGCGCCTCGGCCGAGGCCGTGCTGGAGGCCTATCGCCCGCAGCTCGACGCCCTCATGGCCGGCACCGGCGCGGGCACGGCGGATGTCATCCGGCTCACCACCGACCATCCGCAGAAGGAGGCGCTGCGCAGCAAGTTCCTCTCGGAGCATATCCACACCGAGGACGAGGTCCGCTTCTTCCACGAGGGCAGCGGCAACTTCATCATGCATGTCGACGGCAAGGTCTATGACGCCCATTGCACCCGGGGCGACCTGATCAGCGTGCCGGCCAACACCCGGCACTGGTTCGACGCCGGCACCGAGCCGCATGTCACGGCGCTGCGGATCTTCACCGACACCACCGGCTGGACGCCCCACTACACCGGCGCCGACATCGCCGAGCGCTTTCCCGCCGTGACCGGTTGAGCATGACCGCCGTCCTGCCACATGGCCCGGTCTCGGCCGTCCTGACCGATATCGAGGGCACCACCAGCGCCATCGCCTTCGTCAAGGAGACGCTGTTCCCCTATGCCGAGGCCCGGCTCGACGCCTTCCTGGACGCGCAGGAGGGCGAGCCGGAGGTGGCGGCCGCGCTCGCCGCCGCCGCCCGGGCCGCCGCGCCGGGCGAGCCGGTGCGCGCCGCGCTGCGCCGCTGGATGGCCGAGGACGCCAAGGTCGCCCCGCTCAAGACGCTGCAGGGGATGATCTGGCGGCAAGGCTACCTGGACGGCGAGATCCAGGGCCATCTCTGGCCGGATGTGGCGCCCTGCCTGCGGGCCTGGGCGCGGGCGGGCATCCTGCTCAACGTCTATTCCTCCGGATCGGTGGCGGCGCAGAAGCTGCTCTTCGCCCATTCCGTCGCCGGCGATCTGATGCCGCTGCTCAACGGCCTGTTCGACACCGCCGTGGGGGGCAAGCGGGAGGCCGCGAGCTACGCCGCCATCGCCCAGCGGTTGCAGATGCCGCCGGGCGAGATCCTGTTCCTCTCGGATGTGGCCGAGGAACTGGACGCGGCGGCGACGGCGGGTTTCGCCACCTGCCAGCTGGTGCGGCCGCGGGACGGCACCCGGCCCAGCGGCCGCCACGCCGAGGCGCCCGACTTCCCCGGCGTCGCCGGCCTTTTCGGCCTGCCGGTGCCGCGCCACCTGACCGGCGAAGCCGCCTGACCGCAGCCCTTCAGCAAGCCCTCGGGCGGGAGCCTTCCCCGGCATGATGACCATCTACACCGTGCTGGAGGGACGCGCCGTGCGGCGCGAGGGCATTCCGGAGCCGGCGGCGTTGCGCGCCGCGGTCTGGATCGACCTGCTCTCGCCGACGCCGGAGGAGGAGCAGGCCGTGCAGGCCGCCCTCGACCTCGAGATCCCGACGCGTGAGGAGATGCAGGAGATCGAGAGCTCCTCGCGCCTCTACAAGGAGGGGGAGGCCCTCTTCCTCACCGCCAACTTCCTCTATGGCGTGGACGAGGGGGAATATGGCTCGACCGCCATCAGCTTCGTGCTGGCGGAGAGCAATCTGGTCACCGTGCGCTATGCCACGCCCAAGGCCTTCACCTTGTTCGCCAACCGGGTGCTGCGCGCGCCGGCGCTGCTGGCCAGCCCGGACAGCGTGATGATCCATCTGTTCGAGCAGGTGGTCGACCGCCTGGCCGATGTGCTGGAGCGGATCGGCGCCGACATGGACCGGGCCAGCAAGGCCGCCTTCCGCAATGCCAACAGCGCGCAGCGCGTGAAGGTCAAGGCGCGCGACGCGGTGCTGAAGGACGTGCTGATCGCGCTCGGCCAGGTGGGCGAGGTCACCAGCCGCGCCAACGAGACCCTGCTCGGCCTCTCGCGCATCCTGACCTTCGTCGGCGCCGAGAAATCCTCGGCCGTGCGCAAGGAGAACCGGGTCGGCATCAAGACGCTGATGCGCGACGTCCGCTCGCTGATCGAGCACGCCGGCTTCCAGAACAACAAGGCCAACTTCCTGCTCGATGCGGTGCTCGGCATCATCAACATCGACCAGAACGGCATCATCAAGACCTTCACCGTGGCCAGCGTGGCGCTGATGCCGCCGACGCTGGTCGCCAGCATCTACGGCATGAACTTCGCCGAGATGCCCGAGCTGAAGCTGGCCTTCGGCTATCCGCTGGCCCTGCTGATCATGATCATCAGCGCGCTGCTGCCGGTGTTCTACTTCAAGCGCAAGGGCTGGCTCTGACGCGGCGTCGCCGAAGCGTCATCCTCCGCCGGCTTGACAGGAGGGGCGGCCCGGTCCTGCCTCGCTGCATGGTCGCGAATCCCTTCGAGCGCTTCATCGACCCCGTGGCGCCTCCCGGGGCGCCCGCCAGCCGCTGGCTCGGCACGCCGGTGCCGGAGGCGCCGCCGCCGCCCGGGCTGCTCGGCTTCTACTGGTACTTCGTCCGCCAGGCGCGTCTGCTCTTCGCCCTTCTCTTCGGGGCCGGCCTGGCGGTGGCGCTGCTCGACGCGCTGATCCCGGTCTTCATCGGCCGCGTCGTGGGCCTTCTGGCGGAGCACGAGCCGGGGCGGCTCTTCGCGGAAAGCTGGCCCGCGCTGCTCGGCATGGCGGCCGTGCTGCTGATCGGCCGGCCGCTGGCCATCCTGGCGCAGAACCTGGTCGGGCAGATGGCGATCAATGCCGGCGTCACCAGCATGATCCGCTGGCAGAGCCACTGGCACGTGGTGCGCCAGGGCTGGGCCTTCTTCCAGGAGGATTTCGCCGGCCGCATCGCCAACCGCGTCATGCAGGCCGGGCCGGCGCTGCGGGAGAGCGTGGTGCAGTCGGTCAACGCGGTCTGGTACATCCTGGTCTACGGGACCGGCGCGGTGATCTACCTGGCCACCGCCGACCTCTGGCTGGCGCTGCCGATCCTGGTCTGGTTCGCCGCCTATTGCGCCCTGCTGCGCTTCATCGTGCCGCGCCTGCGCGACCGCGCCAGGGCGGCCTCCGAGCAGCGCAGCCTGCTCACCGGCCGCATCGTCGACAGCTACACCAATATCCTGACCCTGAAGCTCTTCGCCCGCGCCGAGGACGAGGACGCCTTCGTGCGCGAGGGCGTGCTCGGGCTGAACGCCGCCTTCCAGCGCCAGATGCGGCTGATCACCCTGAACGGCCTGCTGCTCTCCAGCCTGAACGCCGCCATGCTGGTGGCCATGGCGGCGATCGCGCTGACGCTGTGGGACCGCGGCGTCATCACCGTGGGGCTGGTGGCGGCGGCGCTGCCCATGGCCTGGCAGATCGCCAATATCTCCGGCTGGGTCGCCTTCAACGTCGCCGGCATCTTCGAGAACCTGGGCGTGGTGCAGGAGGCGAGCGGCAGCATCGCGGTGCCGCCCACCGCCGCCGACGCGCCCGATGCGCGGCCGCTCGTGGTGGCGCGGGGCGAGATCCGCTTCGAGCATGTGCGCTTCGCCTATGGCGGCACGCGCGGCGTGCTGCGCGACTTCGATCTGACGGTGCGGGCCGGCGAGCGGGTCGGGCTGGTCGGGCATTCCGGCGCCGGCAAGACGACGGCGATCAATCTGCTGCTGCGCTTCTTCGCGCCCGAGGGCGGGCGCATCCTGATCGACGGGCAGGACATCGCCGGCGTCACGCAGGAGAGCCTGCGCGGCGCCATCGGCGTGGTGACGCAGGACACCGCCCTGCTGCACCGCTCGATCCGCGACAACATCCGCTACGGCCGGCCGCGCGCCAGCCAGGCCGAGGTGGAGGCCGCGGCGCGCCTGGCCGAGGCGGACGGCTTCATCCGCGACCTGCGCGACTGGCGGGGCCGCAGCGGCTACGACGCGCATGCCGGCGAGCGCGGCGTGAAGCTCTCGGGCGGGCAGCGGCAGCGCGTGGCCATCGCCCGCGTGCTGCTCAAGGATGCGCCGATCCTGGTGCTGGACGAGGCCACCAGCGCCCTCGATTCCGAGGTGGAGGCGGCGATCCAGGGCCAGCTGGCGCGGCTCATGGCGGGCAAGACGGTGATCGCCATCGCCCATCGCCTGTCCACGCTGGCCAGCATGGACAGGCTGGTGGTGCTGGAGGAGGGGCGCGTGGTCGAGCAGGGCAGCCACGACGAACTGCTGGCCCGGGACGGTGCCTATGCCCGGCTGTGGAAGCGCCAGTCGGGCGGCTTCCTGGAGGGGTAGTCTTTACGGGCCCGAGGCCGGTTGACCGCGAGGCGGCCCGCCCGGAAGCTGCGGTGCCGCAGAGGAGCCCCGCCATGCCCGCCACCCATCATCTCGACGCCAGTCCGGAGACGGTCCGCTTCGGCGCCTTCGATGCCGCCTTCGCGCCGGTGCTGACCGTCGCCTCGGGCGATCTGGTCGTCATGCAATGCGTCTCCGGCCCGGCCGAGGTGATGCCGCCCGCGCGGAGCGGCCTGGAGATCCCGCCGGCGCTGCGGGCGATCCACGCGGCGGTGGCGGAGGGCCGCCTGCCGCGCCTCGGTCCGCACCTCGTCACCGGGCCGGTGGCGGTGGAGGGCGCCGAGCCGGGCGATTGCCTGCGTATCGACATCGAGGCGATCGAGCTGGGCGCGGACTGGGGCTACAACCACTTCCGGCCGCTGGTCGGCACCCTGCCGGAGGACTTCCCCTATCGCCGCCTGGTGCACATCCCGGTGGACCGCGCCGCGATGACCTGCCGCCTTCCCTTCGGGCCCGAGCCGGATGCCGCGGGGCAGGGCGGCCTGACCCTGCCGCTCTCGCCCTTCTTCGGCGTCATGGGCGTGGCGCCGCCGGGCGAATGGGGGCAGATCTCGACCAAGGAGCCGCGCGCGCATGGCGGCAACCTGGACAACAAGGAACTGGTGGCGGGCAGCACCCTCTACCTGCCGGTGCACCGCCCGGGCGCGCTGTTCAGCGCCGGTGACGGCCACGGCGTGCAGGGCGATGGCGAGGTCTGCGTGACGGCCCTGGAGATGTGCCTGACGGGGCATTTCCGGCTCTCCCTGCTGAAGGGGGGCGGGCAGCGGGCCCCGGTCCTGGGCTTCCCGCGCGCCGAGACGCCGACGCATTTCATCAGCATGGGCATCCATGAGGATCTGGATCTGGCGATGAAGCAGGCCTTGCGCGAGATGATCGCCTTCATTACCTCCCGCAGTCGCCTAAGTGCGGCCGATGCGTATCAATTTTGCTCCCTGGCTGTCGATTTTCACGTCACTCAGACAGTAAATGGGGAGAAAGGCGTGCATGGACTTCTGCGCAAAGGCCTCCTGTTCTGATCGTGCGGGCGCGATTTCTGGCGCCGGCGACGGGATAACATCGTCGGGATTGGCGCCTTTTCACTTGCGCGCGTGGTTTTCCACAAGTTTTCGGAGTCGTTCGCCAATCCGCATCTTGTGCCGCCCCCCTGGGTTTCACTACCGTATCTGGTAGTAGGAGGCCGGTAATGGACTGGACAGCGGAAGCGATCGATGCCTTGCGCGCCCTTTGGGCGGAGGGCCATTCGACGGCCGAGATCGGCCGGCGGATGGGGATCTCCAAGAATGCCGTGGTCGGCAAGGCGCATCGCCTGAACCTGCCGGCGCGCCCGAGCCCGATCCGCCGCGAGGCGACGGAAGCCTCCCCGGCGCGCTCCCAGGTTGTCGCGGCCGCGCCGGTGCAGCCGGCCGTGGCCGAAAGGCCCGCGCCGCCGCCGCCCGCGCCGCCCCCCGCTCCCACGCCTCTCATGGCGACGACCACCCTGGCCCCGGCCACCCGCCCGCTGGTGGCCGCACCGGAACTGGCGGTGCCCCGTGCCGCCCCGCCGCGCCGCGCGGTGCCGGCTCCCGCCACCGCGGTCGTGCGGCCCTTCCAGCGCAGCGGCGGCCGCAGCTGCTGCTGGCCCATCGGCGAGCCGGGCACGCCGGAGTTCCGCTTCTGCACGGCCGAGGCCATCCCCGGGAAGCCCTATTGCCCCGAGCATGCCGCCGTCGCCTATGTGAAGGCGCGCGACCGCCGTGAGGATGCCGCCTGACGCGAGCCCACCCTGGGAGAGGATGCGCGAAGGGCCCGGGAGCCGTCCTCCCGGGCCCTTCGCCGTTCCGGGGCGGGCGGGCTCAGCCCACCGCCGCCTCGCGCCGGGCGCGCCGCCCGCGCCGCCCCCAGCCGGGGGGCGCCTCGCTGGGGGGGCCCCCCCCCCGCCCGCCCCGCGCCGGCCGATCAGCCGGCGCCGCACCATGCCGGAGAGCGCATCGATGGCGGCGACGGTCAGCACCATCAGGATGATGATGAAGGCCACCTCGTCCCAGTGCCGCACCTTAATGCGCTCGGCGATCTGCAGGCCGATGCCGCCGGCGCCGACCACGCCGAGGATGGCCGCCGAGCGGGTGTTGCTCTCGAAGAAGTAGAGCGCCTGCGCCAGCATCACCGGCAGCACCTGCGGCAGCACGCCATAGCGCAGGGCATGCAGCCGCCCGCCGCCGGCGGCGATGACGCCCTCGCTCTGCCGCTTCTCGGCATTCTCGATCGCCTCGGCGTAGAGCTTGGCCAGCACGGCGAGGTCGCTGGTGAAGATGGCCAGCACGCCGGCCAGCGGGCCGAGGCCCACGGCGCGCACATAGGCCAGCGCCCAGATCAGCTGATCGACGCCGCGGATGCCGTCGAAGACACGGCGCAGCGAGAAGCGCAGCAGGGTCACGGTGATGACGTTGCGCGCGCCGAGGAAGCCGAGCGGCACGGCGACCAGCGCGGCCAGGACGGTGCCGAGGAAGGCCATGGCGACGCTTTCCGCCATGCCCTTCAGGATGTCGAGCCAGAGCTCGCCGGGGCTCGGCGGCACCATCAGCCGCAGGATGGTGAAGAGGCCGGACAGGCCGTTCCACAGCCGCGCGGGCGTGATGTCGAACAGCCAGAGGCTCCAGGCGAGCCAGGCCAGGAAGGCGGCGCCGCCCGCCCAGCGCAGCGTCCGGCCCATCGGCGTCGGCCCGAAGGCGCGGGGGTGGCTGCGTTTCCAGTCGGCGATCGAGGCGGACATCTCAGCGCTCTCCCGCGGTATCGATGAGGTGGTGGCGGAGCCGCTCGGAGACCAGGTCGATCAGCATGACGGTGAGGACGATGAGCAGCACGATGGCGCTGATCTCCTCGTAGTAGTTGAAGGCGATCACCTGATAGAGCTCCTGCCCGATGCCGCCGGCGCCGACGAAGCCGATGACGCTGGCGCCGCGCACATTGATCTCGAAGCGCAGCAGCGCGTAGCTGACGAGGTTCGGCGCGACCTGCGGCAGCACGGCGTAGCGGCAGGCCTGGGCCCAGTTGGCGCCGGAGGCGCGCAGCCCGTCCCAGGCCTGCATCTCGGTGTTCTCGATCACCTCCGAGAACAGCTTGCCCAGTGCGCCGGCGGTGTGGATGGCGATCGCCAGGATGCCGGCCAGGGGCCCGACGCCGAAGGCCCAGACGAAGATCAACGCGTAGACGATCTCGGGGATGGTGCGCGTCGCCTCCAGCCCGCGCCGGGTGATCTGGTGCGCCCAGGCGTTGGGCGCGATGTTGCGCGCCGCCGGGAAGGCCAGCAGCAGCGCCACCGCGGCGCCGGAGAGCGTCGCCAGGGCCGCCATCTGCGCCGTCTGCAGCAGCAGCAGCGCCCAGGTGTCGAGGCGGTAGAACCAGAAGGCCAGGCTGCCCTCCGTCTCCACGCCGGAGAACAGCGCGTCCCAGCGCAGCGTGGGCAGGATGCGGCCGAAATACTCGCCGATGCGCGGCAGGCCGGCGAGCAGGGTGGCGGGATGGAACTCGCTCATCCAGCCCGCCGCCAGCAGGCCGGCGAGGAGAAGGGCGAGGCCGAGGGCGGTCCGGACGCGGCGCTGGCGGCGGAGGTCACGATAGGCCTCCTCCCCGCGTCGCACCGCCGGCAGATGAGCGGCGATGGCGTGCATGCTATCCGCGGCGGCGCCGGGCCGCCGCCTCCTCCTGTCTGAGGTCGATGAAGAGCTGGTAGTCGGCGTGCCGCGCCTCGCGGTAGCCGGTGCCCTCGCCACGGCTGATCTGGCGGTAGATCTCGGGATGCGCGCGGGGCAGGGCGAGGAAGAATTGCAGCAGGTCGCGCTTCAGCGCGTCCGGCAGGTCGGCGCGGACGGTGATCGGCCCGGTGGCGATCGGCTCGGAGCGCCAGATGAGGCGGACGTCGCGCATGTCGAGCATGCCCTTGTCCACCATGGCGCGGAGATTGCCGCGGGTGAAGCCGCGCGCCGCGTCGCCCTGGCCCGAGGCCCAGGTGCAGCAGGCGTCATACTGCTTCTGCAGCACGGCGACGACGGCCTGCTCGTGCCCGCCGGCGAAGCCGGTGCGGGAGAAATAGCGGTCGATATCGATGCCCTGGCGGCGCAGCGCGGCGCGCGGCAGCAGGTAGCCGCTGGCGGAATTCGGATCGGCCCAGGCGAGCGAGCGGCCCCGCATGCCGGCGAGGTCCTGGATGCCGGCATCGGCCCGCGCCACCATCACGGCGAGATAGCCAATGGAGCCGTCCTCCTGCTCCGGCACCACCAGCGGCTCGACGCCGCCCTTCGTGTCGAGCCAGGCGCCGGCATAGGCGGAGGCGCCGAGCGAGGCGATCTCCACCTGTCCCGCCGCGAAGGCCTGCATGACACCGGCATAGTCGCCCGAGGGATAGACCCGCACCGGCACGCCGAAGGTCGCCTCCATCAGCGCGCGGTAGCCGTCGAAGCGCGCCAGGCGGTCCACCTCGTTCTCGCCGCCCATCAGCGCGATGCCGAGGCGTGGCACCTGCCCGGCCCAGGGCCGGCGGCCGGGGGCGGGGAAGGCGACATCGCCATCCGCGCTCCTCCGCTGCGCCCGCGCGGAGCGGGGCGAGGCCAGCAGCGCGGCGGCGGCGAGGGCGGTGAGGTGGCGTCGGCTGGGCTGCATGTCTCGGCTCCGCTGCGGCGCCCCGGAGGATGGAGGAAGGATCGGAAGGGCGCCCGAGCGGATGGTTGTAGGTCAGATGGCGTCCGGGCGGGCGCGCGCGGACCGCGCGGCCCCCCCGCCCCCCGCGGGGAGGCGAGGGGCCGGCGGCCCCGCGCGGGATCAGCTCCGGCGGCGGCGCTCGGCGGCCTCGTCGCGGCGCAGCTGGACGATCGGCGCGAACATCTCGTGCGTGACGCGGACATAGCCCTTGCCGCCGCCGCGCTCGATGTCGGCGTAGATCTTCGGGTGGCTGTCGGGCAGCGCCAGGTGGAAGTTGGTGAAGTCCTCCCTGAAGGCGGCCGGCAGGGCCTTGCGCACCACCAGCGGGCCGTTCGGGATCGGGCGCGACTTCCAGATCAGGTTGAGGTCGGCCATGTTCAGCATGCCCTTCTCCACCATCGCCTGGAGGTTGCCGCGGGAGAAGCCCTTGCTCTGGTCGCCGATGCCCGAGGCCCAGGTGCAGCAGGCGTCGTACTGCTTCTGCAGCACCGCGACGACACCCTGCTCATGCCCGCCGGCGAAGCCGGTGCGGGAGAAGAAGCTGTTGATGTCGATGCCGCCGTTGCGCAACTCCGACCGCGGGATGAGGTAGCCGGAGGTCGAGTTCGGATCGGCCCAGGCCAGCGACCGGCCCTTCATCTGTTCGAGCGAGGTGATGCCGGAATCCTTCCGCGTCACCATCACCGAGATGTAGGAGGAGGAGCCGTCGCTCTCCAGCGGCACCACCAGCGGCTCCACCGCGCCATTGGTGTCGAGCCAGACGCCGGCATAGCCGGAGGCGCCCATGGAGGAGGCCTCGATCTGCCCGGCCGAGAAGGCCTGCATCACGCCGGCATAATCGGCCGCCGGGAAGAGGCGGGTCGGCACCTTGAAGGTGTCCTCGATCAGCTTGCGATAGGCATCGAAGCGGCCCAGGCGGTCGGATTCGTTCTCGCCGCCGAGCAGGCCGATGCGGATCTGCGGGACCTCCTTCGCCCAGGGGCGCTCGCCGGTGGCGGGCATGGCGACGGGCGCCTGCTGGGCGCGCAGGGCAGCGGGCAGCAGGGCAGTGCCGGCCACGAGGCCGGCCAGCGTGCGACGCGTGATCATCATCGGTCTCCTTGGGGGCGTCCGGCCTTCCCGGCGGGAAGGCGGCGCGGATCTCTCAGGCGGTGAAGGCGGCCGCCTGGCTGGTTTCAGGCCCGTGCGCCGGCCTGCGTGCCGGCTCCATCAGGCTCTGCTCATCGAACTCGGCCTCGGACACGCCGTAGATCTCCCGCAGCTTCGCGGCGGTGAGGCCGGCGGGCGGCCCGTCGAACATCACCCGGCCGGCCTGCATGGCGATGATCCGGTCGCAATAGTCGCGGGCAATCTCGAGGTGGTGCAGGTTGCAGAGCACGGTGATGCCGTCGCGCCGGTTCACGTCGCGCAGGGCCTCCATGACGGTGCGGGAATTGCGCGGATCCAGGCTGGCCACCGGCTCGTCGGCCAGGATCAGGCGCGGCTCCTGCATCAGCACGCGCGCGATGGCGACGCGCTGCTGCTGGCCGCCCGAGAGGGTGTCGGCGCGCTGCAGCGCCTGGTCAGCCAGATCGAAGCGATCCAGCGCGGCGAGCGCCATGGCGCGCTCCTCGGCCGGGAAATGCTTGAACAGGGTGGTCAGCGTGCCGAGCAGGCCGGGATGGTGGTTGAGCCGGCCCACCAGGACGTTGGTCAGCACGTCGAGCCGCTGCACGAGGTTGAACTGCTGGAAGATCATGCCGCAGCGGGTGCGCCAGTCGCGCAGCGCCTGGCCGCGCAACGCCGTGACATCGGCGCCGTCATGCAGGATGCGGCCGCTGGAGGGTTCGGTCAGCCGGTTGATCATGCGCAGCAGGGTGGACTTGCCGGCGCCCGAGCGGCCGATGACGCCGACCATCTGACCAGCCGGAATCGTCAGGCTCACATCCTGCACCGCCGCCGTGGCGCCGAAGCGGCGCGAGAGGTTTTCCAGCTGAAGCATCCGTCGCCCTATCGCAATGCGGCGGCGTATAGAGGGCACCCGTGACAGCGGAATGACAAGGGAATGACATCCGCATGTCGAATCCCCCGCGGCCAGGGCAGATCCCGATCGGGCGGAATCGCCGGATCGGGTGAAGATGCCCGCGAAAACAAATGCTCTAGGGCCGCCAGCGCAGCAGCCGCAGGGCGTTGAGCGTCACCAGGACGGTGGCGCCGGTATCCGCCAGGATCGCCGCCCAGAGCCCGGTCGCGCCGGTCACGGTGGTCAGCAGGAAGACCAGCTTCAGGCCCACCGCGAGCGCCACGTTCTGCCGCACATTGGCCAGCGTCGCGCGGGACAGCGCCACCAGCTCGGCGACGCCCGAGACGCGGCCGCGCAGCAGCGCCGCATCGGCGGCCTCCAGCGCCACGTCGGTGCCGCCGCCCATGGCGATGCCCACGGTGGCGGCGGCGAGCGCCGGGGCGTCGTTGATGCCGTCCCCCACCATCAGCACCGGCCCGGCCGCGCGCCGCGTGGCGATCTCGCGCAGCTTGTCCTCCGGCCGCAGCCCGGCCCGCACGGCCACGCCGAGCGCCGCGCCGATGGCGGCGCCGATGCGCGGATTGTCGCCCGTCAGCATCACCGCCTCGAGGCCCTGGCGGCGCAGCGCGGCGAGGCCCTCCGCGGCATCCGGCCGCGGCTCGTCGCGCAGCGCGATCAGGCCGAGCACGCGCGCCTCCTCCATCAGCACCGTCACCGTCTGGCCCTCCTCCTCCAGCCGGAGCGTGGCCTCGGCCCAGGGGGAGGAAGTGGCGGAGAGGATGGCGGCTCCGGCCCAGGCCGGGCTGCCAAGGCCGAGGCGCCGGCCCTCGACCACGGCGGTCACGGCCTGGCCGGGGATCGCCCGGGCCTCGCGCGCCGGCGACGGGACCAGGCCGCGCGCCGCGGCCTCGGCCAGGACGGCGCGGGCCAGCGGATGCGCCGAGCCGCTCTCCACCGCCGCCGCGAGGCGCAGCAGCTCCGCCTCCGCCACCCCCTCCGCCGGCCGCAGGGCAGTGACGCGCGGCTGCCCCTCGGTCAGCGTCCCGGTCTTGTCGAAGGCGACGGTGCGGGCGCCGCCGATCGCCTCCAGCGCCTCGCCGCCCTTGACCAGCAGCCCGCGCCGTGCCCCGGCGGAGAGGCCGGAGGCCATGGCGGCGGGCACCGAGATGACCAGGGCGCAGGGACAGGCCACCAGCAGCAGGGCGAGGCCCCGGTAGAGCCAGGTGGCCCAGTCGCCGCCGGCCAGCAGCGGCGGCGCCAGGATGACGAGGGCCGAGACCGCCATGGCGCCGGGCGTCCACCAGGCGCTGAAGCGCTCGATGAAGCGCTGGGTGCGGCCCCGGCTGGCGCTGGCCTCGGCCACCATGGCGGCGATGCGGGACAGGGTGCTCTCGCCGGCCGCGTGGGTGACGCGGAGGCGCAGCGCGCCGTCGGTGCTGATGGCGCCGGCCACCACCGCGTCGCCCGGGCCGCGCGTCACGGGGATGGATTCGCCGGTCACCGGGCTTTCGTCCAGCGCCGCCCGGCCCTCGAGGATGGTGGCGTCGCAGGGAATGCGCTCGCCGGGGCGCACCAGGACGATGTCACCCGGGGCGAGGCCGGCGGCGGGGACGGTGGCGACGGCGCCGCCGGCCGCCTCGCGCCGGGCCTCGCGCGGCATCAGCGCGACCAGCGCCTGGATGCCGGCGCGGGCGCGGCCGGCGGCGACACCCTCCAGCAGCTCGCCCAGGGCGAAGAGGAAGACCACCATCGCCGCCTCCGCCGCCGCGCCGATCACGCTGGCCCCGAGGGCGGCGGTGACCATCAGCGTCTCGATGCTGAAGGGGCTGCCGGCGCGGGCGAGCGCCAGGGCGCGGCGGCCGAAGGGGATCAGCGCGACGAGGGTGGCGGCGAGATAGAGCGGGCCGGCCAGTCCGGGCAGGAGATGCGCGGCGATCCAGGCGCCGGCCACCAGCGCGCCGAGCAGGAAGACCAGCCGGGCCTTGCCGGTGGCGTACCAGGGGCGGTTGGCATCGGCGGGATCGTCGTGATGGTGTCCATGCCCATGGTCATGTCCGGCGTGGTCATGCCCGTGGTGATGGCCGGCGTGGTCATGGCCGTGGTCATGTTCGGGATGCGCCGCCGGTGGCGCGGCATCGCCGGGCAGGGGCGAGACGCGATAGCCGAGCGCCTCGACCTGCCGCCGCACGCCCTCGGGGCTGGCCCGCGGCTCCAGCTCGGCGGAGAGCCGCTCGGTCATCAGGTTGACCTCGACCGCCGAGACCCCGGGCAGGCGTTCCACCGCCCGCTTCACCTTGGCGACGCAGCCGGCGCAATCCATCCCCTCCACCCGCCACGCGGCCCTGCCCGTCGATGCCATCGCTTGTCCTTCCAGAAGGCCCTGCCCAGATGTGGGACCTCCAGCGACTGGAGGTTCAAGACCCCCGCGGCCGGAGGATCGGTCCGGGCCTGAGGAGAGGCGGAGCATGCAGGAGGTGCGGCGGGCGGCGCCACGCTGGTCCATCGGCGATCTGGCGCGGCGGACCGGGGTGAAGGCGACCACCATCCGCTGGTACGAGCAGGAGGGCCTCCTGCCGGCGCCGGCGCGCAGCGAGGGCGGGCATCGCGTCTATGGCGACGATCATCTGCGCCGCCTGGGCTTCATCCGCCACGCGCGGGAACTGGGCTTCGGCATGCCGGCCGTCCGCGGCCTGCTGGGCCTGGCGGGGCGGCCGCGCGACGCCTGCAGGGAGGCGCATGCGCTGGCCCTGGCGCAGATCGAGGAGATCGACTCGCGGCTGCGACGCCTCGCCGCGCTGCGGGCGGAGCTGACGCAGATGGCGGCCTCCTGCGCCGGCGGCCCGGCCGCCGACTGCCGCATCCTCGAGACGCTGGCCGACTTCGAGCATGGGCATTGCGCCGACCCGGCGCATGGGAGGGAGGCCGCCGACCCGGCGCATGGGAGGGAGGCCGCCGACCCGGCGCATGGGAGGGAGGCCGCCGACCCGGCGGATGGGAGAGGGGAGAGGCCGGCCTAGCGGGGCGGCGATCCGCCTTCGCCGTGATGTCATCCGTGGCGGGTGAGGGGGGAATATCGTTGCGGCACGGCGCGAGGACTGGCTAGGCTTCAGCCATGCTGTCCCGCTTCCTCCTCCTCGCGCAACGACAGGGCCGCTCTCCGGCGGCCCTGGCGCGCGCGTGGAATGCCGGAGGAGCGCTGGCGGGGGCCTGAGCCTCCGCCTTCCATCCCGGCCTCCCGCGCCGTTCAGCCCCGCCACGCACCGGCGGGGTTTCCCCATGCGCCGCCCGGCGCCCCCGCCGGCCCCTGACCTTCCAGGAGCCCGCCATGACCCTCCGCCATCCTGAGCTCGGCGAGGCCGCGATCGACCGGATCGGCCGCGGCCTGCTGGACCGCAGCCTGCCCCGGGCGGAGTGGACCCACGCGGCGCACTTCGCCGCCGCCCTCTGGATCCTCGAGCGTTGCCCGGCGCGCGACATGCCGGAGCTGATCCGGGCCTACAACCTGGCCTGCGGCGTGGCGAACGGTGACAGTGGTGGATACCACGAGACCATCACCCAGGCCTCGCTGCGCGCCGCCCTGGCCTTCCGCGCCGCCCGGCCGGGCCTGCCGCTCGCCGCCCTGCTGCGCGCGCTGCTGGCCTCGGAGCTCGGCGACAGGGACTGGCCGCTGGCCTACTGGACGCGGGAGCGGCTGTTCTCGGTCGCCGCGCGGCGCGGCTGGGTGGCGCCGGACCGGCGGCCGCTGCCCTTCTGAGGCGGCGGCCTCACCGCCCCAGCAGCACCAGCACCACCCCGGCCACCACCGTCATCGCGCCGATCACCTCGGCGCGCTTCAGCGTCTCCTTCAGATAGAAGCGGCTGAACAGCAGGGTGAAGAGGATCTCGGTCTGGCCCAGGGCACGCACCATGGCCACGGGAGCGAGGGCGAAGCCGGCGAACCAGCAGGCCGAGCCGCAGGCCGAGAGCGCGCCGACCGGCAGGCTGTCGCGCCAGGTGCGGAAGACGGCGCGGAACTGCTCCGGCTCCTTCAGCGCCAGCCAGCCGCCCTGCATGACGGTCTGCAGGATGTTGGCCACCACCAGCGTGACCAGCGCGCGCAGGATCGGGTCGGGATGCGCCAGCTCCTGATTGGCGGCCTTGATCAGCACGGCGGTGAGGGCGAAGCCGGTGCCGGCGCCCAGCCCGTAGAGCGCCGCCGGCTGCAGCGTCGCCTGCAGCAGCCCGCGCGGCGACATCTCCCGACCCGCGAGGGAGAGATAGAGCACGCCCCCCACGCCGATGGCGATGCCGAGCCAGGACAGGGCGGAGAGGTGCTCGCCGAGCAGCACCAGGGCCAGGATCGCGCCCTGCACCGCCTCGGTCTTGGCATAGGCGGTGCCGACGGCGAAGCCGCGCGCGCCGAAGGAGAGGATCAGCAGGTTGGTGCCGAGGATCTGCGTCAGCCCGCCCAGCGCCGCGAAGGCCAGGAAGGTCAGGGTCGGCGCCGGCAGGGCACCGAGCGCGCCGGTCGCCGCCGCATAGGCCAGCAGCAGGAGCAGCCCGACCGGCACGCCGTAGAGGTAGCGGACCACGCCCGCGCCGTTCACGGAAAGCTGGCCGCGCAGCTTCTGCTGGAGCGCGGTGCGCCAGGTCTGCAGAAGGGCGGCGGAGAGGGTGACGGCGATCCAGAGCGGCATGCGGCGTTCCAGGAAGGGGCCGGCGCGGGACCGGCCGAGAGCGGGATCAGCGGGGGAAGGTGCCCTCGAAGGTCTCGATGACCAGCTGGCGGAACCAGCGTTCGGCCGGGTCGCGGTCCTGCGAATCGCTCCAGGCGATGGAATTGGCGATGATGTCGGGCGCCACGGGCGGCACTTCCGTGGCCAGGCCGGCGCGCGCCGCCAGCCGCTGGCCGACGAAGTCCGGCACCGTGGTCACCAGGTCGGTGCCGGGCAGGGCGGCGGAGAGGAGGCCGAAGGAGCTGATGCTCAGCACCACGCGCCGGCTGCGGCCCTGCTGGCGCAGCACCGCGTCGACGAAGCCGCTCATGTCGCCGCGTGGCGTGACCAGCACGTGCGGGCGGGCGCAGTAGGCGTCGATCCCGGCGACGGAGGGGGTGGCGGGATCGCGCAGGATGAGCCAGCCGGAATGGCGCAGCACGCGGATGCGCGCATTGGCCGGCAACTCGTCGCCCAGATAGCCGAGGGCCAGGTCGATCTCGCCATGCGCGAGCCAGCCGGGCAGGGTGCGGAAGTCGCCGATGCGGATCGCCAGCCCGCAGAAAGGCGCCTCCTGCCGCAGCCGGGCCATCAGCGGCGGGAGGATGGCGAAGCCCACGGCGTCGGAGCAGCCGATGCGGAAGCTGCGGGCATCGCGCGAGGGCTCGAAGGGCGTGGCCGCGGCGATGCCGGCCGTCAGGGCGGCGAGCCGCGGCGCGATCACGGCGTGAAGGTCCTGGGCGCGGCTGGTCAGGCGCAGCTCCTGCCCCTCCCGCACCAGCAGCGGGTCCTGGAAGATCTCGCGCAGCCGCTTCAGCCCGCCCGAGGCGGCCGGCTGCGAGAGGAAGAGCCGCTCCCCGGCGCGGGTGACATGCCGCTCCTCCACCAGCGCCACGAAAAGACGCAGCAGGTTCAGGTCCGGCAGGCGGTCGGCGGGGTTCATCGGGCGTCTCCGGGGCCGGCGCGGCCCGTCCTGTCGTGATGTTCGTCCCGGGGCAGGGGCTAGAGCAGACACGCGGGCTTGACCAGAGCTTCGCCGGGCCAGGGGGAAGAGGGGCTTTCCAGGGGCGCCCGCCAAAGCGATACCGGCGGCTTGCGCATGACCAGGGAGACGCCAGCATGACCCGCCCGATTTTTCGTCCCGGCCTCCTGCTGCTGTGCGGCCTGCTGGCCGCCGGCCCCGCCCTGGCGCAGGGGGGCGCCACGGTGCCGCCGCCCGGCTCCGGCTCCAGCCCCGGCCCTAACCCTGGCGCGGAGAGCGCCGGCGCGGCGGAGACGGTGCTGGTCCTCTCCGAGACCGCCGAGCTCGGCCGCGCGCCGGACGAGGTGCGGGCGACGCTGCGGGCCGAGGCGCGCGGCGCCAGCGCCGCCGCCGTGCAGGCGCAGGTCAACACGCTGATGGAGAAGGCGCTGGCGCAGTCGCGGACGGTGGCCGGCGTGCGCGCCACCACCGGCGGCTACTGGACCAGCCGCAACGAGGAGAACCGCAACTGGACCGCCTCCCAGGCCCTGAACCTGCGCGGCGGCGATGCCCCCGCCCTGCTGGAACTGGCCGGGGTGCTGCAGGGGCAGGGCCTGGCGATGTCCCAGCTGGGCTGGCAACTCTCCCGCGCGCAGCAGACCGCGGCGCGGCAGGAGGCCGGCCGGAGGGCGATCGAGGCGCTGCGCCAGCGGGCCGAGGCGGTGGCGGCGCAGCTCGGCCTGCGCGTCGCCGGCATCCGCAACCTGCGGCTCGACGCGCCGGATTCGCCGGTGCCGCGCCCGATGGCCATGGCCATGGCGGCGCGCGGCCAGGGCGCGCCGGCCCCGGTGACGGCGCCGGAAGATGTGATCGTCTCCTCCACCGCGGTCGCCGAATTCATCCTGCGTCCCTGAAGCCGGTGCCGGACGGCGCCGGACTGACAGGACCGTCTCCCGATGCCATGATGGCCGGGAATGTCACCCATCCTGACGGGACTCGCGCTGCAGATCGTGGCCATCGCCTTCTTCGTGGCGCTGGACACGACCATCAAGTTGATGACCGCGCATTTCGCCGTGCCGCAGCTCATTTTCGCGCGTTTCGCCTTTCATCTCGTCTTCGTGGCCCTGGCCATGCGGCTGTTCGGCGGGCCGCTGCCCTGGCGCTCGCGGGCACCGGGGCTGCAGGCGCTGCGGAGCCTCTGCCTGGCCTCGGCCAACTTCCTCTTCTCGCTGGCCCTGGCGCGGGTGTCGCTGGCCGATGCCACGGCGGTGAACTTCGCCTCGCCCCTGCTGACCGTGGCGCTGGCCGCGCTGTGGCTGGGGGAGACGGTCGGCCGGCGGCGCTGGCTCGGTGTCGGCATCGGCCTGCTGGGCGTGGCGGTGGCGCTGCGGCCGCCCTTCCTGACCGGCGGGCCGCTGCCGCACTGGGCGATCCTGCTGCCCCTCGGCACGGCGGCGCTCTACGCCGTCTACCAGATCCTGACCCGCAAGCTGGCCAGCATCGACGATCCGCGCACCACCATCCTGCATACCGGCATCGCCGCCGCGCTGGCCAGCGCCCTGGCGCAGCCCTTCGTCTGGCACTGGCCGGCGGGGGGCTGGGGCTGGCTCGGCCTCGCGGCCCTGGGCGTCTTCGGCGCCGCCGGGCATGCCCTGCTGGTGCTCGCCTTCGCCCGCGCCCCGGCCAGCCTGCTGGCCCCGATGACCTATACCCAGCTGATCTGGGCCGTGCTGGCCTCGATGCTGGTCTTCGGCGACCATCCCGACCGCTTCACCCTGCTGGGCGCCGCCGTGATCACGCTGGGCGGGCTATTGGTGGCGCTGCCGCAAAGCCGGCGCTAGGATCCGCCGCCCGCGAGTGGATCCCACGAGTGGACATGGGGGGCGGCGCAACCGCCCGGCGTGACCTGGCGTTGCTGGTCTGGGGAAACTCTTGCGCTTGCGCCGGCAGTCATGAGGGGCTAGCGGAGGTCGGGCGCGAGGACAGGGAATGGCCACGACACTTGAATCACCGCGAAACCCAGCGGTTCACGCCTCGAATGACGCAGTTCTGCGGGATCATCCCCGGGCGGCGCTGGACGCCAACTCCGTCAGGGAGGCCTATCGCCGCTGGGCGGGGGTCTATGACGCGGTGTTCGGCGGTGTCTCCTCCTATGGCCGCCGCAGGGCCGTCGCCGCCGTCAACCGCCTTCCCGGCACGCGCGTGCTGGAGGTGGGTGTCGGCACCGGCCTCGCCCTGCCGCGCTACAAGCCCGAGAAGCGCGTGGTGGGCATCGACCTCTCGCGCGACATGCTGCTGAAGGCCCGCGAGCGCGTCGCGCAGGAGGGCCTCTCGCATGTCGAGGGGCTGCTCGAGATGGATGCCGAGTCGATGGCCTTCGAGAACGGGGCCTTCGATATCGCCGTGGCCATGTTCACCGCCAGCGTCGTGCCGGACGCGAAGCGCCTCTTCGCGGAGATGCAGCGTGTGGTGCGGCCGGGCGGCCACCTGCTTTTCGTCAACCATTTCGCCGCCGAGGGCGGGCCCCGCTGGTGGGTCGAGCGCACCATGGCGCCGCTCTCCCGTGTGCTTGGCTGGCACCCCGACTTCGCCTTCAGTGACCTGTTCGACCGCGACGCGGTCCAGGTCGAGGCGATTCAGCCCTGCCCGCCGGCGGGCCTGTTCACCTTGGTGCATCTGCGCAACGCCGAGCCGGCCACGGCGACGCTGACCGATCCCGCCAAGCTCGCCGCGGCCTGAGCGGCGGCGCCCCCCCCGCTCCCGGGCGCGGCCGGGCGGCAGGTCCGGGCTTCCCTCTTTTCCAGATGGCGGATTCAAGGCGCGGCACGGGGCCGCGACGGCGGCGCTGGCCGGCTCATCGCCCCGCCCTCCCTTGTGCATGGTGGGGAGGCGCGACTATGGTCCGGCGGTATGCCTGCCCTGCGGTTGTGGGGTAAGGGGAGGGTGGACCGTGCGGTGCGGTCCGGCTTCGATTCGGCGCGCTGCGCGCCGGCGTCCGACGAGAGCGGGCGCATAGGGATGAGAGCGGACGGGATAGGGAATGCGGCGGTCGATCGTTTCGCGCTTCGCGGGCTTCGCCGCCACCTTCGGGGTGGCGGCTGTCTCCTTGCTGCAGGGGGCGCCTGCCCTGGCCCAGGCACCGGCTGCCACCGCGCCCGGGGCGACTGTGGCGCCGGATACGATGATCGGGGCCCCGGTGCCCTGGGGCATCGACCTGCAGCGCGCCGGTGGGCCGCTAAAGGACGCCATCCACGACTTCAACGTGCTGGTGCTCTGGATCATCGTCGCCATCACGATCTTCGTGGGCGCGCTGCTGGCCTACGTGGTCTGGCGCTTCCGCGCCTCGGCCAACCCGGTGCCCTCCCGCACCAGCCACCATACCCTGCTGGAGGTGGCCTGGACGGTCGTGCCGGTGCTGATCCTGATCGTCATCGCCATTCCGTCCTTCCGGCTGATCTACTACCAGGACCGGACGCGGGACGCCGAGCTGACCATCAGCGTGACCGGCCGGCAGTGGTACTGGCACTACGCCTACCCGGACCACGACAACTTCGCCTATGACAGCTATCCGGTGCAGACGGCCGACCTGAAGCCGGGCCAGCGGCGCCTGCTGGAGGTGGACGAGCCTCTGGTCGTGCCGGTGGGCAAGAACATCCGCATCCTCACCAGCGGCCAGGACGTGATCCACAGCTTCTTCGTGCCGAGCCTCGGCGTGCAGAAGTACACGATCCCGGGCCGCACCATGGAAACCTGGATGCGGGCCGACAAGGTCGGCACCTTCTATGGCCAGTGCAACCAGATCTGCGGCGAGAACCACTGGTTCATGCCGATCGTGGTGAAGGCGGTGCCGCAGGCGGAGTTCGATGCCTGGGTCGCCGGCGCCAAGCAGCGCTTCGCGGCCGATGCGGGCGCGCCGGCGGATGGCCAGGCCCTGGTTGCGGAGCTGCGCCGCTAAGGCGGCGTTCACGAGACGGTTCGAGAGCGGGACGGACAAGAGATGGCGACCGCGTCACACACGCACGACACCCATGGCCACGGGGATCACGGCCACCACGACCACACGCCCGGCTTCGTGGCGCGCTGGTTCTTCAGCACCAACCACAAGGACATCGGGATCCTCTACCTGATCTTCGCGGTGGCTGCGGCCTTTGTCGGCATCGGCCTGTCGCTGCTGATGCGGATCGAGCTGCAATCCCCGGGCATGCAGATCTTCGCCAGCGGCCAGGCCTGGAACGTCGCCGTCACCGCGCATGGCGTGGTGATGGTGTTCTATGTCGTCATGCCCGCGCTGATCGGAGGCTTCGGCAACTACTTCCTGCCGATCATGATCGGCGCGCCGGACATGGCCTTCCCGCGGCTGAACAACATCTCCTTCTGGCTGCTGGTCCCGGCCCTGCTGCTGACGGTGGGCAGCCTCTTCGTCGGCGGCGCCGGCACGGGCTGGACGCTCTATCCGCCGCTGTCCAACAGCACCTACCAGGCCGGCATGGGCCCGGACATGGCGCTGTTCGGCCTGCACCTGGCGGGCGCCAGCTCGATCCTGGGCGCGGCGAACTTCATCACCACCGTGTTCAACATGCGCGCCCCGGGCATGACGCTGCACAAGATGCCGCTCTTCGTCTGGTCGATGCTGGTCACCGCCTTCCTGCTGCTGCTCTCGGTGCCGGTGCTGGGCGGCGCCATCACCATGCTGATCACGGACCGCAACTTCGGCACGGCCTTCTTCGACCCCGCCGGCGGCGGCGACCCGGTGCTGTTCCAGCACCTGTTCTGGTTCTTCGGCCATCCCGAAGTCTACATCATGATCCTGCCGGCCTTCGGCATCATCTCCCACGTGCTCTCCACCTTCAGCCGCAAGCCGATCTTCGGCTATCTCGGCATGGCCTATGCCATGGTGGCGATCGGCGTGGTCGGCTTCGTGGTCTGGGCGCACCACATGTTCACCTCCGGCATCTCGGTGGACACGCGGGCCTATTTCATGGCCGCGACCATGGTCATCGCCGTGCCCACGGGCATCAAGATCTTCTCCTGGATCGCCACCATGTGGGGCGGTTCCATCTCCTTCAAGACGCCGATGCTCTTCGCCATCGGCTTCATCTTCCTGTTCACCATGGGTGGCGTGACCGGCGTGAAGCTGGCCAATGCCGGCGTGGACACGATCCTGCACAACACCTACTACGTGATCGCGCACTTCCACTACGTGCTGTCGCTCGGCGCCGTCTTCGGCATCTATGCCGGCTTCTACTACTGGATCGGCAAGATGAGCGGGAAGCAGTACCCGGAGAAGTGGGGCCAGATCCATTTCTGGCTGACCTTCATCGGCGTGAACCTGACCTTCTTCCCGATGCACTTCCTGGGCGCCCAGGGCATGCCGCGCCGCTACCCGGATTATCCGGACGCCTTCGCCGGCTGGAACCTGATCGCCAGCCTCGGCTCCTATATCTCGGTGGCATCCTTCCTGGTCTTCATCTATGTCTGCTGGCGCACCTTCACCAGCAAGGAAGTGGCCGCCGCCAATCCCTGGGGCGAGGGCGCCACGACGCTGGAATGGCAGGTCTCCTCCCCGCCGCCCTTCCACACCTTCGATGAACTGCCCCGCATCCGCTGAGGTTCGATACGGCTGATGAGTGAGACTGCGATCGATTCCGAGATCCGTATGGGGGGGGCTTCGGCCCCCCTCGGCGCATCCGCCGAGCTTGACCTGAGCGAGGTCGGCGACTGGCTGGCGCTGCTCAAGCCGCGCGTCATGTCGCTGGTGGTCTTCACCGGGCTGGTCGGCATCATCGTGGCGCCGGGCGGGCTCCATCCCGTGCTGGCCGCCACCGCCATCCTCTGCATCGCCGTCGCGGCCGGCGCCGCCGGCGCCATCAACATGTGGTTCGACCGCGACATCGACGCCGTGATGCGGCGCACGGCGCGCCGGCCGATCCCCGCCGGCCGCATCCGGCCCGAGGCGGCGCTGACCTTCGGCATCGTCCTGGCGCTCGCCTCGGTGCTGCTGATGGGGCTGGCGGTGAACCTCACCGCCGGCGCCGTGCTGGCCGGCTCGATCGGCTTCTACGTCTTCGTCTACACCATGTGGCTGAAGCGGCGGACGCCGCAGAACATCGTCATCGGTGGCGCCGCGGGCGCCTTCCCGCCGGTGATCGGCTGGGCCGCCGTGACCGGCCAGGTCTCGCTCGAGGCGCTGGTGATGTTCGCGATCATCTTCGTCTGGACCCCGCCGCATTTCTGGGCCCTCTCGCTCTATGCCAGTGGCGACTACCAGCGCGCCGGCGTGCCGATGCTGCCGGTGGTGGCCGGGGCACGGGAGACGCGGCGGCAGATCTGGCTCTACTCCCTGGCGCTGGCGCCCCTCGGCCTGCTGCCCACGCTGCTCGGCATGGCCGGCCTGGCCTATGGCGCCGCCGCGCTGGTGCTGGGCGCCTTCTTCCTGGAGGCGATGTGGCGGGTGCGGCGCGACGCGCAGGACGAGGCCGGCCGCAGCCTGACCAACGACGCCCCGGCGCGCGCCGCCTTCCGCTTCTCCATCATCTACCTGTTCATGCTCTTCGCCGCCCTGGCGGCGGACAAGCTGGTCTTCGGCCCGTGAGCGCTCCCCCGAAGGCCTCGCGGGGCGGCCCGGCCGGCATGACGGAGGAGGAGAAGCAGGCCTTCATCCGCCGCCGGCGCGGGCGCAACTGGGCGATTCTGGCCGTGTTGCTGGGGCTGGTGGCGTTGTTCTATTTCATCGCCATGGCCCGCATGTCGATCACCGAATGAGGGAAGGGCGCGCATGACCCCCGATCTCGCCCGCCGCAACCGCCGGGTCGCGCTTGGCGCCGCCGCCATCGTCGGCGGCATGCTGGGCCTCTCCTTCGCCGCCGTGCCGCTCTACACCCTGTTCTGCGCCGTCACCGGCTATGGCGGCACGCCGGTCATCAACAGCGCGGCGGCGCCGGGGGCCGCGGACGGGCGGAGCATCACCGTCCGCTTCAACGCCACCACCCATCCGGGCCTGCCGTGGCAGTTCCAGCCCGGCCAGACCGCGATGCGCGTGCGGCCGGGCGAGGAGGGCATCGCCTTCTACACCGCCCGCAGCCAGGCCGCGGGCCCGAGCACCGGCATCTCGACCTACAACGTCACCCCCGAGGTGGCGGGGCCGTACTTCCACAAGGTCCACTGCTTCTGCTTCGACGAGCAGACCCTGCAGGGCGGACAGCAGGTGGAGATGCCGATCTCCTTCTGGGTCGATCCGAAGATCGCCGAGGACCCCAACACGCGGGACATCGGCACGATCACCCTCAGCTACACCTTCTTCCGCACCCTGGCCGATGCGGAGCGCGCCGGCGCCCTGGCCAAGGCGGGGCCCCATGCCGGGAAATGGAGCGAGGCAGACCCCGCGCGCCCCACGCTGACCCGGTGACGCACTTGATCCGCAAGCCGTTTTGAGGATTGATGCGACGAGTTTGACCGGGCGCCGCCAGCCCCTCCCGGCGGGCGGCGTTCCGCGAATCCCCTGAGTCGAGTCCCAGGAAGCACCATGGCCAGCAGCAACACGACCCTGGACGCGGAAGTCCCGCCTCCCAACAAGCATCCCTACCACCTGGTCGATCCCAGCCCCTGGCCGCTGGTCTCCTCCTTCTCCGCCGGGCTGCTGCTCTTCGGCATCATCCTCTGGGCGCAGCATGGCGTGCGCTGGGCCTTCTTCCTGGGGCTGCTCGGCACCCTGACCTCGATGTTCTTCTGGTTCCGCGACGTGGTGCGGGAGGCCCGCACGCCGGGCATCCACACGCCCGTCGTGCGGCTCGGCATGCGCTACGGCATGATGCTGTTCATCGCCTCCGAGGTGATGTTCTTCGTCGCCTTCTTCTGGGCCTGGTTCCACTTCGCGCTCTATCCGGAGCATGTCTCCGGGGCCGCCAAGGCGATCTGGCCGCCCGAGGGCATCCACACCTTCGATCCCTTCGGCCTGCCGCTGCTGAACACGCTGATCCTGCTGCTCTCCGGCTGCACCGTCACCTGGGCGCACCACGCCCTGCTGGAGAACGACCGCAAGGGCCTGTTGCAGGGCCTGGGCCTGACCGTGCTGCTGGGCATCTCCTTCAGCTTCTTCCAGGCGGTGGAATATGCCGAGGCGCCCTTCGCCTTCCATGGCGGCGGCATCTATCCCTCGGTCTTCTTCCTGGCCACCGGCTTCCATGGCTTCCATGTCATCGTCGGCACCATCTTCCTGGCGGTCTGCTGGTTCCGCGCCTGGAAGGGCCATTTCTCGCCGCAGCGCCATTTCGGCTTCGAGGCGGCTGCCTGGTACTGGCACTTCGTGGACGTGGTCTGGCTGTTCCTCTTCGTCTGCATCTACGTGGCGGGCGCCGGCGTCATCGCCCAGCACTGATCCGCCATCGGCCCGCCGCCGCGCTCCGGAGCCTCCGGGCGGGGCGGCCGGGTGGGGCCCTTCCGGCCGGGCGCGCCAGTCGCGGCCCGGCCTTTTTCATGGATGCCATGGCCTGTTCTTCGCATGATCCCGCCCGGCCTCGCCCGGGGGCCTCGCCCGGGGCCCTGTCCGGGGGCGCCCGATGAGCGGCGGGCGCTGGCGCCGCCTTGTGGTGCCCATCCTTGTCACCCTGCCGGTCCTGGCCCTGCTGATCGGCCTCGGCACCTGGCAGGTGCAGCGGATGTACTGGAAGACCGAACTGCTGGCCCGCTTCGCCGCTGCCCAGGCCGGCCCGGCGCGGCCGCTGACCGCCGACCCCGAGCCCTGGGCCCGGTTCCATGTCACCGGCCGCTTCCTGCATGAGCGCGAGGCCTTGCTGGGGCTGGAGGTGCGGGACGCCGTGCTGGGTGCGCAGTTGCTGACCCCCCTGCTGCGCGCCGAGGGACCTCCGGTGCTGGTCAATCGCGGCTGGGTGCCGCTCGAGCGCGACCGGCCGGTCGACCGCCCCGGGGGCGAGGTGCGGATCGAGGGCTATCTGCGCCCCAGCGAGCCGCGCGGCGCGCTGAGCGCCACCGACGATCCGGCGGCGCGGCGCTTCTACACGCTCGACCTCTCGGTCATCGGTCCCGCCCTGGGCCTGCCGGAGATGCCGCCTTTCGCCCTGGTCGCCCTCGCACCGTCGGGCCCGCCCTCGCGCGCTCTGCCGCAGCCGGCGCGGCACCTCCCGCAGCCGCCGAACAACCATCTCGGCTATGTCGTCACCTGGTACGGGCTGGCGCTGGCCCTGGTGGGCGTGTTCATCGCCTGGGCCCGCGCCCGCCTGAAGGAACCCGTCGCATGAGCCATGCCACCACCGCCTACGCCGGGCTGAAGGACCGCTTCGCCCGCATCGCCCTGATCGGCGAGGCGCAGGCCATGCTGCACTGGGACGCGGCCGCGGTGATGCCGCCCGGGGGCGCCGCCGCGCGGGGCGAGCAGCTCGCCACCCTGGCCGGGCTGGCGCACGAGCTGCTGACGGCGCCGGCCCTGGCCGATGATCTGGCCCAGGCAGAGGCGGAGGGCGAGTGGGACGCCGCCAACCTGGCCCTGATGCGCCAGGCCCAGTCCCGCGCCACCGCCCTGCCGACCGCCCTGGTGGAGGCCAGCAGCCGCGCCAATGCCGCCTGCGAGACGGTCTGGCGCGAGGCCCGGGCCGCCTCGGATTTCGCCCGCGTCCGGCCCTTCCTGGAGGAGGTGGTGCGGCTGCAGCGGGAGACGGCGGCGGCGCTGGCCGCCGTCACCGGCCTCGCGCCCTATGACGCGCTGATGGAGGGCTACCAGCGCGGCATCACGGCGGCCGATGTGGAGCCGGTCTTTGCCGCCTATGAGGGCTTCCTCGCCGAGGCCCTGCCGCGCGCCGAGGAGCGGCAGGCGCGCCGGCCCGCGGCCCTGCGGCCCGAGGGCCCGTTCCCCGCGGCGGCGCAGGAGGCCCTCTGCCGCGAGATGGCCGGGCGCGCCGGGCTCGACTTCGCGCATGCCCGGCTCGACCGCAGCCTGCATCCCTTCTGCGGCGGCACGCCCACCGATGTCCGCATCACCACCCGCTATGACGAGGCGAATTTCGCTAGCGCCCTGCTTGGCGTGCTGCACGAGACCGGCCATGCGCTCTACGAGCGCGGCCTGCCGCCGGCCTGGGCGCGGCAGCCCGTGGGCGAGGCGGCGGGGATGGCGGCGCATGAATCGCAGAGCCTGATCATCGAGATGCAGGCCTGCCGCTCGGACGCCTTCCTCCGCTTCATCGGCCCCCGGCTGCAGGCGGCCTTCGGCGGCCCGGCGGCGCCCTATGCCGCGGAGAACCTGTCCGGCCTCTGGCGCCGGGTGGAGCGCGGCTTCATCCGCGTCGATGCCGACGAGCTGACCTATCCCGCCCATGTCATCCTGCGCTTCCGGCTGGAGCGGGCGCTGATCGGCGGCGATCTCGCCGTGGCCGATCTGCCCGGCGCCTGGAACGACGGCTTCGCCGCCCTGCTCGGCCTGACCCCGCCGGACGACGCGCGTGGCTGCCTGCAGGACATCCACTGGCATGACGGGGCCTTCGGCTACTTCCCTTCCTACACGCTGGGCGCCATGGCGGCGGCCCAGCTGATGCGCGCCGCGCGCGCTGGCCTGCCCGATCTGGATGCCGCCCTGGCGGAGGGCGACCTGTCGCCGCTGACCGGCTGGCTGCGGGAGAGGGTGCATGCCCAGGGGTCCCGGCTCGGCTTCCAGGACCTGCTGCGGGCGGCGACGGGCAAGCCGCTGGACCCTTCGGACTTCACGGCGCATCTGACCGAGCGGTATCTTTGAGGAAGGCTGGCCTGCGCGCGCGATGACCACAGACACCGGTTTCGAGATCTTCCTGGCCGCGCCGCCAGGCCTGGAGGACGTGCTGTGCGACGAGGTGCGCGGCAAGGGCTTCCGCCGCCCCCGGCCGGTCCCCGGCGGGGTCGTGTTCCAGGGCGGCTGGCCGGAGGTCTGGCGCGCCAATCTCTGGCTCCGCGGCGCCGGGCGCGTCCTGGCCCGCATCGCCGCCTTCCGCGCCGTGCACCTCGCCCAGCTCGATGACCGGGCGCGCCGCGTGCCCTGGGCCGATATCCTGCGGCCGGACGTGCCGTTCCGGGTGGAGGCGAGCTGCGCCGGCTCGCGCATCTATCACAGCGGCGCGGCGGCGGAGCGCATCGCCACCGCCATCCGCGAGACCCTGGGCGCGCCGGAATCGCCCGAGGCGGAGATCCTGGTCCGGGCGCGGCTGGAGAACGACACCTGCACCCTCAGCGTCGACACCTCCGGCGCGCCGCTGCACAAGCGCGGCTACAAGGAAGCCGTGAACGCGGCGCCGATCCGCGAGACCATGGCCTCGCTGTTCCTGCGCCGCTGCGGCTATGACGGCACCGAGCCGCTGCTCGACCCGATGTGCGGCTCCGGCACCTTCGTCCTCGAAGCCGCGGAGATCGTGGCCCGGCTCAACCCCGGCCGGAACCGTGCCTTCGCCTTCGAGAAGCTCGCCACCTTCGATGCGGAGGCCTGGGCCCGCATGCGCGCGGTGGTGCGGAGCGAGCGCCCGCAGGCGGTGCTCTGCCATGGCAGCGACCGGGACGCGGGCGCCATCGCCATGAGCCGGGCCAATGCCGAGCGCGCCGGCCTGGCGGCGCGGACGGTGTTCCGGCAGGCGACGATCAGCGAGGTCCGGCCACCCGAGGGGACGCCCCAGGGAATGTCCGGCCTGGTCATCGTGAACCCGCCCTACGGCACCCGTCTCGGCGAGCGGGAGAAGCTCCTGCCGCTCTATCGCGCGCTCGGTCAGGTGCTGGCGGCCCACTTCTCCGGCTGGCGCGTCGGCCTGGTCGCCGCCGAGCCACGGCTGGCCCATGCCACCGGCCTGCCCTTCCTGCCGACGGATCCGCCGGTGCCGCATGGCGGGCTGCGCGTCACCCTCTACCGGACTGCGGCGCTGCCCTGAAAACCGCTCCGGGGTGATGGCGGCCGCCCTCCCGAAGCGGGCCAGGGCCCGAATCGCCGGGCAGGCTGGGAATTCACGCCTTCCGGCCTTGCACGGCGGGCGAGGATGCGCTGAGCCCCCAGCAGGACAGTCCGATGGAGCAGGCGGTCATGCGCAGCAACAGCGAGGAGATCTGGCGCCGGGTGGAGGAGAAGCGCGAGCGCTTCTTCGAGCTCAGCGACCGCGTCTGGGGCATGCCGGAGCTGAACTACGCCGAGCACCGCTCCGCCGCTGCCCATGCCGAGGCGCTGGAGGCCGAGGGCTTCCGCGTGACGCGGGGCGTCGCCGGCATTCCCACCGCCGTGATGGGCGAGGCCGGGGAGGGCGGGCCGGTGGTCGCCATCCTGGGCGAGTACGATGCGCTGCCCGGCCTCAGCCAGGAGGCCGGCGTGGCCGAGCACCGGCCGGTCGAGCCCAACGGGCATGGCCATGGCTGCGGCCACAACCTGCTGGGCTCGGCCTCCCTGCTGGCCGCCGCCGCGGTGAAGGACTGGCTGGCCGCCAGGGGCATCCAGGGCCGCGTGCGCTACTACGGCTGCCCGGCCGAGGAGGGCGGCTCGGCCAAGGGCTTCATGGTGCGCGACGGCGCCTTCGACGACGTCGACATCGCCATCTGCTGGCACCCGGCGGCCTTCTCCGGCGTCAACAAGCCGCATTCGCTGGCCTGCCTGGAGATGGACTTCAGCTTCACCGGCCGCTCCAGCCACGCCGCCGCCGCGCCGCATCTGGGCCGCAGCGCGCTTGATGCCGTCGAGCTGATGAATGTCGGCGTCAACTACATGCGCGAGCACATGCCGAGCCATGCGCGCATCCACTATGCCCTGCAGGATGCCGGTGGCATCGCGCCCAATGTGGTGCAGGGCAGGGCGCGGGTGCGCTACCTGATCCGCTCGCTCACCATGGCCGAGGTGCTGGCGCTGCAGGAGCGGGTGCGCAAGGTGGCGCAGGGTGCCGCGCTGATGACCGAGACCTCCGTCACCGACCGCGTGCTCAGCGCCGATGCCGAGCTGGTCGGCAACGATCCGCTGGAGCAGGCGATGGAGGAGAACTTCCTCCGCCTCGGGCCGCCGCGCTTCGATGCGGCGGACAAGGCCTTCGCCCACGCGATCCAGGCGACGCTGACCCCGGCCGAGATCGACAGCGCCTATCGCCGCGTTGGCCTGGCGCCGATTCCGGGCGAGGTGCTGGCCGAGCGGCTGGTGCCGCTCTCGGCCCCCGCGCCGAGCGGCGTCGGCTCGACCGATGTCGGCACGGTGTCCTGGAAGGTGCCGACGGTGCAGGCGCGCGGCGCCACCCATGCCATCGGCACGCCGGGCCATTCCTGGCAGATCGTCGCCCAGGGCAAGACGCCCGCCGCGCACAAGGGGCTGGAGCATGTCGCCAAGGTGATGGCCGGCACCGCGGCGGACGCGCTGAGCGATCCTGCCCTGCTGGCCCGCGCCAGGGCCGACCACGCCGCCCGCACCGCCGGCATGCCCGAGGTCTTCCCGATTCCGAAGGAGGTGCCGCCGCCCTTCGACATGGCCGCTGGCGGCTAGAGCGGATCCCGATCGGGTGGAAGCAGCTGATCGGGTGAAGATGCTCGCAAAAACAAATGGCCAGAGCGTTTGCCGTGAGCCAGGGCGAACGGAAAATGCTCTGGAGCGGATCCCGGCCTCAGGCGGGCACGGGCACCCGCTGCGCCAGGGGTTCCAGCAGGGCCTCGATCCCCAGCGGGTCCTCCCAGTCCAGACGCACGGAGAGCACCGTGACGCGGCTGCGGAAGGCGGGGGGGATGCGCACGTAGTCCTTGCGCGTGGTCACCGGAATGGCGCGCAGCGCCTCCGCCTGCCCGAGCAGCTCGCGCAGGTCGCCGGCGTCGAAGGGGTAGTGGTCGGCATAGGAGACGCGCCCCGCCATCACCGCCCCCGCCTCCTGCAGCGAGGTGAAGAACTTGCGTGGATTGGCGATGCCGCAGAAGGCGAAGACCGGCTGGCCCTTCAGCAGTTCCGCCTCCGGCCCGGGCACCAGGCGGGCGCGCAGCACCGGAAGGCCCGGCGGGAGCTGCGCCAGGGCGCCGGATTCGTCCTCGCCGATCAGCACCGCGGCGCGGCAGCGCCCGGCGGCCTCGGCGACCGGCTCGCGCAGCGGCCCGGCGGGGATGATGCGGCCATTGCCGAAGCCGTAGGGGCCGTCGATGACCAGAAGCGAGAGATCCTTCTCCAGCCCCGGATTCTGCAACCCGTCATCCATGATGATGGCCTGGGCCCCGGCATCGACGGCGGCGCGGCCCCCGGCCTCGCGGTCGCTCGCCACCCAGGTCGGGCGGGTGGCCGCCAGCAGCAGGGCCTCGTCGCCCACGGCCTTGCTGTCGTGCTGCTTGGTGTCGACCAGGACCGGCCCCTTGAGCCGGCCGCCATAGCCGCGGGTCAGGAAATGCGTCGCCACGCCACGGTTGGACAGGCGCTGGCCGATATCCAGGGCCACGGTGGTCTTGCCCGCGCCACCCGCTGTGGCATTGCCGCAGCAGATCACCGGCACCGGCGCCTTCCAGCCCCGCCGCGCGACCCGGCGGGCGGTGGCGGTCGCGTAGATCGCGGCGATCGGCGAGAGCAGCAGGGGCGCGATTCCCCAGCCGCCCCCGCTCCAGAAGTCGGGGGCACGCATCCGGCTCTGACCTGTCCTCTCTAGAGCAGATCCGGCGAGGCCAGGATTGGCCAGCCGGTGCGATGCTCGTGAACGCCTTCGCGGAACCAGCCTCCCGGGCCCCAGCCTTCCGGACAAGGATGCCCGCAGGGCGCGGCCCCGCTCAAGAACAATACCCGCGCTGCCGCGCCACGCCGTCCCGCAGGGCGGGCATGATTCCGAGGACCGCCGTGGCGAGCCTGCCGGGAAGCCCGGCCGACCGGGCGGCGACGGCGGCGGCGGCGGTGGCCATGGCGTGACCCCGCGCCGGATCGGATAGCACGTCTGTAACCGCTTGTGCCAGCGCCGCCGCCGAGGCCACCGGCAGCGCCCCGCCACGGTCCAGCAGCGCCTCGGCGGCCTCCAGGGCGTTCTCCGTGTGCGGGCCGAGCAGGATCGGGCAGCCGAGCCGCGCCGGCTCCAGCGGGTTGTGGCCGCCCTTCGGGACCAGCGTGGCGCCGACCAGGGCGACATCGGCCAGGCGGTAGAACAGGCCCAGCTCGCCCAGCGTATCGGCGACATGGATGCCGGCCTCCGGCACCGGGTCGCCGCCCTCGGCGCGCCGGGTGACGCCGCGTGGCGCGGCCGCGGCGGCGGCCAGGGCGGCGATGGCCGCCCCGCGCTCGGTGTGACGCGGCACGATGATGGTCAGCAGGTCGGGGAAGCGCGGAAGCAGGGCCGCGTGCGCCGCGCAGACGATCTCCTCCTCTCCCGCATGGGTGCTGGCCGCGAGGAAGATCGGGCGGTCGCCGGTCATGGCACGCAGCCGGGCCAGCTCGGCCGGATCGGCGGGCAGCGGTTCGGCGGCGGCCTTGAGCTGGCCCCAGTAGACCGCGCCCGGCGCGCCCAGCCGCCGCAGCCGCTCGGCATCGCCTTCGCTCTGCGCCACCACCAGGCTGAAGCGCCCGAGCATGTCGCGCATCAGCCCGGGCGCCCAGTGCCAGAGGCGGGCGGAGCGGGCGGAGATGCGGGCATTCACCAGCGCCAGGGGGATGCCGCGGCGCGCCAGGGCGGCGGTCAGGTTGGGCCAGAGTTCGCTTTCGACGAAGATGGCGCCGTCCGGCCGCCAGCCGTCGAGAAAGGTCTCCACCCAGCGCGGGACATCGAGCGGCACGAAGCGGTGATGCACCCGGTCGGCCAGCAGGGGCGGCAGGCGCTGCATCAGCAGGGTGGCGGCGGTGACGGTGCCGGTGGTGACGAGAAGGTGGAGGTCCGGCCGCCGCTCGACCAGGGCGTCCATCAGCGGCAGCAGGGAGAGCGATTCGCCGACACTGGCGGCATGGAGCCACAGCAGCGGCCCGGCGGGGCGCGACGCGGCCTCGCCCCGCCGTTCCGCCAGCCGCTCCGGCATCTCCTTGCCACGCCGGGCACGCAGCTCCAGCCAGAAGGGCAGGAGCGGCGCGAGGCCGGTGCCCACGGCATGGCTGATGCGGCCGGCCAGGCTCATGGGCGGCCGGTCACAGCGGCATCGCCGCCAGGTGGGGGGGCAGCCGCCCCGCGGCCCAGAGGTCCGCGGTGTCGCAGGCGTCATCCAGCGCCGCCTCGATCGTCGTCAGCGCCGCGGCCTCCTCGCCCCGCGCCACCGGGATGGCGGGGCCGCAGACCAGCACCGCGCGGGTGAAGGGCAGGGGCAGCATCATGCGGTCCCAGCTCGGCAGCAGGCGATGGCGCCGGGCGGCGGCGGCGGTGGGCAGCACCGGCGCGTCCGAGAGACTGGCCAGCTGCGCCACGCCCTCGGCCGCCTTGCGGCGTGGTCCGCGCGGGCCATCGGGCGTGATGGCCACCGGGCTGCCCTCGCGCAGCACCCGCAGCAGGACACGCAGCCCCCCGGCCCCGCCGCGCGAGGTCGAGCCATGCACCATTCGGAGGTCGAAGCGCGACACCACCTCGCCGATGAAGCGGCCATCGCGGTGCTGGGACACCAGCACATGCGGCCGCCAGTGTTCCGCCTGGGGGAAGAGGCGATGCGTGACGGTCCAGAGCATGGGCATCATCGGCAGGCGTTCATGCCAGAAGGTGATGATGACCGGCCTGCCCTCACCGGCATGCCTTGCGATCTCCGCATGGCCGATCAGGCTCCATCGCGTCGTGCGGTAGCACAGGGCGAGGTAGCTGCTGAGCAGCCAGGCCAGGGCCGACTGCGTGCGGGGGTGGCGGATCAGCCTGCGAAACATGGAATGCGCCCGGTCACGGGATGCGCCCCTAGCATAGCTCCGGCGGATGCGGAAACCCCGCCCCGTCGGGCCGGCCCCGCCTCAGGGCCGCCAGGCGCGGTGGTAGGGGTGGCCGGCGCGGATGGCCTGGGCGCGGTAGAGCTGCTCGGCCAGCAGCCCGCGCACCAGGAAATGCGGCCAGGTCAGGGGACCGAGGGAAAGCCGGTGGTCCGCCCGCGACAGCACGGCGGGGTCCAGCCCCTCGGCCCCGCCGATGAGGAAGGCCAGGCCCCGGCCGCTCTCCTCCCAGCGTTGGATCAAGGCCGCCAGCCCCTCGCTGTCGGGCGCCGGCCCGCCGAGGTCGAGCGCGACCGCCAGCGCCCCCTCGGGCAGGGCGGCGAGCAGGGCGGCGCCCTCCCGGCGGCGCACCTCGGCGGCCGAGCCGCGCGCCTCCGGGATCTCGCGCACCGCCAGCGGTGGCCGGAGGCGGGCGTTGTGCTGCTCGAACAGCGCCGCCTCCGGCCCGGACCGCAACCGCCCGACGGCGATGAGCAGCGGCGCGCGGCTCAGCGCGGCTCCTCCTCCGGGGCGTCGGGGGACTCGTCCTCCTCCTCGTCGTCGTCCTCATCGTCCTCGTCGTCGTCCGGCTCGTCCACCGGGTCCCCGGGGCCGTTGAGGCTGTCGGCGTCGTCCTCGTCATCCTCGTCGTCGTCCTCGTCCTCCTCATCCTCGAAGGCCTCGAGCGAGGGGATGAAGTCGTCCTCCGCGGGCGGCGGCTCCGGCGGGACATCACCGGCCGGCATCACCAGGTCGTCGGGCGGCGGGCTGTCCGGGCCCCACATCTTCTCCAGCCGGTAGTTGGCGCGGGCCTCCGGCTTGAAGAGATGCACGATGAGGTCGCCGGCATCGAGCAGCACCCAGTCGGCCGAGGTCTCGGTGCGGATGCGGCGGATGCCGTGCTCGGCCAGGGCCTTCTCCAGATGCGCGGCCATCGCCTGGATCTGCCGGTCGGCGAGGCCGGTGGCGACGATGATCCGGTCGGCGAAAGCGGCGCGGCTGGCCACGTCCAGCACCACCACATCCTCGGCCTTGTCATCCTCCAGGCTGCGCACGGCGCTCTGCACGATCACGTCGAGATGCGGCACCTTGGGCCGGCTCGGCCTGCGGGCCGGCGCGGCAGGCTTGGCCTTGGTCGCCGTGGCGGCCTTGGGCTTCGCCGTCACGGCCGTCGCGCGCGCCGGCGTCTTCGCCGCCACGGACTTGGCGGCGGTGCCGCGCGCCGCCTTCGGGGCCGTCCGGGCGGTGGCCTTGCCCGGGCTGCCTCCGGCGCTGGGG
>NZ_JBSXMU010000013.1:0-56599 GCF_054073225.1 Teichococcus aerofrigidensis | reverse complement strand
GCTTCGGCGGCAGCGTGCTGGCCACCACCTCGCGGCGCAGCGGCGCGGCCGCGGCCGGCTCGGTGGCGGCGGCCCTGGCGGCGGTACCGCACCGGCTGCACGGCTGGGGCGCCGCCGGCGCCAACCCCTATGCCGGCATGCTGGCCTGGGCCGATGCGGTGGTGGCGACCGGCGATTCCGTCTCCATGCTGAGCGAGGCCCTGGCCACGAGCGCGCCGCTCTTCATCGCCGAGACCACCGAGGCGCCGCGCCACCGCGCCCTCTGGCGCAGCCTCTACGACTCCGGGCAGGCGCGGCGCCTCTCGCCCGGCGTGGCCTTCTTCCCGCGCGCCCCGCTGGACGAGGCGGGGCGGGTGGCGGCGGCGATCCGGGCACGCGGCTGGGCGTGAAGCCTCCGGCGCCGCGGCCGCCTCAGGACCGCGCCGCCACCCGGAAGGAGATCTGCGCCACGAGGCTGGCGCCCACGAGCACGAGCGCGGCCGTCAGCGCCGGGTCGGAGCCCAGCCCGGCCAGCGAGGTGCAGAGGGCGCCGACCGCCATCTGCGCGAAGCCGAACAGGCCGGCGGCCGAGCCCGCCACCGCCGGGTTGATGCCCACCGCCTGGGTCAGCGCCAGGGGCGAGGCGGCGCCGGCGCCCATGGTGAAGACGAACATGCTGCCCACGGCGAGGGGGACCGAGAGCTGCCCCAGCAGCACCCCGCCCAGCAGCAGGCCGGCGGCGGCCAGGCTCAGCAGGTTGGCGCCCACCATCAGGCGCTGCATCGGCAGGCGGGCGATGAGGCGCCCGGTCATCGCGCTGCCCACCCAGGCGCCGGCGATCAGGATGGCGAGATAGACGCCGACCTCCTCGGGCGGGCGATGCAGCTGGCCGCCGAAGATGAAGGGCGCGGAGGCGGTGAAGGCGTACATGGAGGTGGTGGCGCAGCCCCCGCCCAGGGCGAGCCCCAGGAAGGCGCGCGAGCCGATCAGCCGGCGGTAGTTGCGGCCGAGCGAGGCCAGGTCCGTGTTCGCGCCACGGGCGCCGGTCTCGGGCAGGATGCGCCAGGTCAGCAGGGCCAGGGCGAGGCCGAGGGCGCAGAGCACGCCGAAGATGGCGCGCCAGCCGAGCGCGGTCGCCAGCACGCCGCCCAGGATCGGCGCCAGGCCGGGGCCCAGCAGCACCATCAGGTTCATCAGGGCGAGGCGGCGCGCGGCTTGCTCCGGCCCGGCGGTGTCGCGCACGATGGCGCGGCCCAGCACCAGCCCGGCGCAACCCCCGAGCGCCTGGGCCAGCCGCGCCAGGATCAGGCCTGTGGCGGTGGCGGAGAAGGCGGCGGCCAGCCCGGAGACGGTGTAGAGGAGAAGGCCCGCCAGCAGCGTGACGCGGCGGCCGAAGCGGTCGGCGACCGGGCCATAGACCAGTTGGCCGAACGCCAGGCCGAGGATGTAGAGGCTGATCGTGGCCCGCATGGTGCCGTCGCTGGCCCGCAGCTCCGCCGCGGCGGCCGGCAGGGCGGGAATGAAGATGTGCATGGCGAGCGTGCCGCTGAGCGTGACCAGGGCCAGCAGCCAGAGCGGCGCCTGGCGCGGTGCCGCCATGGGGGCGGCGGCCTCATGCGGCGCCGGCGATCCGCCGGGCCGCCACGTCACGGCGCCGCCTCCGCGGCCAGCCTGGCGCCGATGTGGCGCAGCACGCGGTCCGCGATGACCAGTTCCGCCTCGTCGAGTCCGGCGAGCGCCGTCTCCCGCGCCGCCCGCGCCACCTGCTCCACCTGGGCGACCGTGGCGCGGCCCTGGTCAGTCAGCACCAGCACGCGGGCGCGGCGGTCGCCCTCCTCGCCGCGCCGCTCGACCAGCCCCGCCGCCTCCAGCGCATCCACCAGCCGCACCACGGAGGAGCCGTCCAGCGCGAGGGAGCGCGCGAGGTCTTTCTGCCGCATCGGCGCCTCGGCGCGGGCGATGCGCAGCAGCGGCAGCCAGGTGGCCTCGGTCAGCCCGAAGCGCTGCAGGCGGTTGTCGGCCCAGCGGCGCCACTGGCGCGCGGTCTGCGCCAGAAGACTGCCGAAACCCTGGCGGAGCTGCTCGGGGGAATGCGTCATGGCGGCCTCCAGGATCGCGGGCCAATAGATGGCATATCAACTATTGTGATACAATCTTCCCGCCTCCCTTGGGGTCTCTCCTCGGGGTCTTTCCTCGGGGCCGCTTGCCCGGGGGCGGGGCCGCGGCCATCCTCCGGCGCATCCGCCAACCACCGTCTGAGGATCGTCCATGTCCCGCTCCTATCGAATCGCTGTCGTGCCCGGGGATGGCATCGGCAAGGAAACCGTGCCGGAGGGGTTGCGGGTGCTGGATGCCGCGGCCCGGCGCTTCGGCTTCGAGCTGAAGCTCGATCACTACGACTGGTCCTGCGAGACCTATCAGAAGACCGGCCGCATGATGCCCGAGGACGGCATCGACCGGCTGCGGGAGAGCGACAGCGTGTTCCTGGGTGCGGTCGGCTGGCCCGGCGTGCCGGACCATGTCTCGCTCTGGGGCCTTCTGATCCCGATCCGGCGCGAATTCGACCAGTATATCAGCCTGCGTCCCTGCAAGCTGATGCCGGGCTGCAAGACGCCGCTGGCCAACCGCACGCCGGCCGAGATCGACTTCTACGTGGTGCGCGAGAACACCGAGGGCGAATACTCATCCTCGGGCGGGAAGATGTTCGCCGGCACCGAGCGGGAGTTCGTGACGCAGGACGCGGTGTTCACCCGCAAGGGCGTCGACCGGGTGATGAAATACGCCTTCGAGCTGGCGCGCACCCGTCCGCGCAGGAAAGTGACCAGCGCCACCAAGTCGAACGGCATCACCTTCACCATGCCCTACTGGGACGAACGCTTCGCCGAGATGGCGAAGCAGTATCCGGACGTCACCACCGATCAGTTCCACATCGACATCCTCTGCGCGCAGTTCGTGCAGCATCCGGACTGGTTCGACGTGGTGGTCGGCTCCAACCTGTTCGGCGACATCCTCTCCGATCTCGGCCCGGCGGTGGCGGGCTCCATCGGCATCGCGCCCAGCGCCAACATCAACCCGGAGAAGGCGCATCCCTCGATGTTCGAGCCGGTGCATGGCTCGGCACCCGACATCGCCGGCAAGCACATCTGCAATCCCATCGGCCAGATCTGGTCCGGCGCCATGATGCTGGAGCATCTGGGCGAGCCGGAAGCGGCGCGCGCCATCACCGAGTCCATCGAGAAGCTGCTGGCCGAGGGCGGCCCGCGCACCCGTGACATGGGCGGGCAGGCGGCGACGGCGGATGTCGGCAAGGCGCTGGCGGAGGCCGTCGCGGCCGCGGGCTGACCGAGAGGAACCTTGATGGTCCCGGCGGATCAGCCTATAAAACGGGCGGGATGAGTTGCGAGCGATTCTCAATTGTCTCGCAACTGCAGGAGATCGCTGATGGGCAATGACTTCAGCCACATCACCCGCCGCTGTGAGCGGGCGGTGGTGACGGCTTACAGGGAGCTGCGGGAAACCGGGAATGACGACCTGTCGTCCTTCCGGGCCTGTACGGCACTGTACCGGATCCACCACCCCGAATCCTCGGTCAGCGAGGCGCGTCGGCTGGTCTCCGAATGGATCGATCATCACGTGGTGCGGGGCGAATCCGGCCCGACCGACGGCTGCGACTGCCCCTGAGCGGCCAGGCGCGGCCTTCCGGCGTCCAGGACTGACAGGCCGCCCTCCGGGCGGCCTTTTCATCTCCACATTCTTTCATGCCACACCACGGCATCGCCAGGACCACGCCTCCGGTCGCGGCCCGGTGCCGGCGGAATTCCGCACGAGCGCGGAAAACATTGGCCTTCTCGGTGGTTATTCCCTGGCACGGCGGACTTAGAGCCGCCTGGACAACAGGGAAGCCACACATGCGCATGAAGACGGCCCTCGCGCTCGTCGCCGGCCTGATGGCCGCTCCGGCGGCCATGGCCCAGACCTCTCCTCAGTCCCAGACCCCCCAGGCGCAGCCTCCGCAGGGCACGGTGGGCTCGCCCGCCGCGCCGGGCGGCGGCGGCACGAGCATGCAGCAGGGGACGCCCGGCACGGCCGCGCCGCCGGCCGCCACCACGCCCCCGGCGACGACGGCGGCGCCGCGTAGCGAGGAGCGGTCCAGCCCGCCCACGACCGCCACGCCAACGGCGGGCGCCAACAGCTTCACCGAAGGCCAGGCCCGCAGCCGCCTCGAGGACGCCGGCTACACGGATGTCCAGGAACTGCGGAAGGATGACCAGGGCGTCTGGCGTGGCAGGGCGATGCGCAACGGCCAGAGAACCGATGTCGGCCTGGACTTCCAGGGCAACGTGGTGACCGGGAACGCACCCGCTCGCTGAGCACGAGGGGCGGCAGGGGCCGCCCGCGCATCTCCGTCAGGAAAGGGGACTCCCATGGCCCAGAAGACCATCACCCGGCTCTACGACACCCGCGACCACGCCCAGGCCGCGTTGCGGGATCTCGAGGCGGCCGGATTCTCGCATGACGATATCGGCATCGTCTCCAGTGACCACCGGGATGACACGACCGCCGCCACCCGTACTGCCTCCACCCATCAGGAAACCGAGGGTGAGACCAAGTCCGGGGCCGGCATCGGCGCCACCCTCGGCACTCTGGTGGGCGGCGGCGCGGGGCTCGCGGCCGGCCTCGGTGCGCTGGCGATCCCGGGGCTCGGCCCGATCGTCGCGGCCGGTGCGCTGGTGGCGGCTCTGACCGGCGCGGGTGCCGGCGCGGCGGCCGGCGGCGCCATCGGCGCGCTGACTGGCGCGGGCGTCAGTGAATCCGAGGCGCCGGTCTATGCCGAGGGCATCCGCCGGGGCGGCAGCATGGTGACGGTGCACGCGCCGGAGGAGCGGGAGGCGGAAGCCATCGCCATCCTCAATCGCCACAACCCGGTCGACATCGCCGGCCGCGAGGCCAGCTACCGCGAGAGCGGCTGGCGTGGCTACGAGGAGGACATGCCGCCGGAAGGCACCGGCCGGCCGGCGGTCAGCCCTCCGGGCGGCATCGGCGCCGCCGTGGACCCGACCGTGCCCGGCACCACGCCGTCCGACCGGCGGATCTGATACAGGCCTGCCGGGCCGAGAAACGGGGGGGCCGCGAGGCCCCCTCAGTCCGTCGCGGCGATCCCAGGGTCAGCGCCGTCCCGTATCCGGATCGAAGCGAACGTCGGGCCGGGCCAGACCGCCCGAGATTCCGACCGGCGTGCCATCGGCGCGCCAGCAGGCGGCACCCTCCAGCATGCCATCGGCATGGAAGCGGATCGCGCCCATGCCGCCGCCGATGTGCTTCACCCGCTGCACACGGTGGCCGAGAGCGGCGAGAGGTGTATCCAGTTCCGCCGCCACGTTTGGTTCCAGCTCCAGCGTATGCCCGTTCGTCCAGATGCGCGGCGCCTCCACGGCGTCCTGCAGGTCCATCCCGTGGTCGATGAGGTTGATCACGGCCTGCATGGCGGAGCCGAAGATGCGGAGGCCGCCCGGCAGGCCCAGGGCGAAGACCGGCCTGCCCTCGCGCCGGACGATGGTCGGTGCCATGGAGGTGAAGACCCGCTTGCCCGGCGCCACGGAGAGCGCCAGGCCGGGGTGCGGGTCGAAGTTGAACATGTAGTTGTTGGCGATCAGCCCGGTGCCGGGGACGGAGAAGCGGGCGCCGAACAGGCTGTTGATCGTCTGCGTGGTGGCGACGATGTTTCCCGCCGCGTCGGCCACCGTGACATGGGTCGTGTTGGGCGATTCCCGCCCGCCCGCGCCGATCGGCCGGCCGGCGGCGATGCCGGGTGACCAGTCCCGCGCCGCGTCGCGCCGCAGCAGGGCACGGCGCTCGGCCGCGTAGGCCTTGCTGGTCAGCCGCTGCACCGGCACCTCGATGAAGGCGGGGTCCGCCGTCGCGACGCCACGGTCGGCGAAGGCCAGCTTCAGCGCCTCGGCCAGCAGGTGGATGGTCGCGGTGCTGCCGGAGCCCGAGGCGGCGAGGTCGAAGCCCTCCAGCACGTTCAGCATCTGCGTCATGTGAACGCCGGAGGAGGACGGGGGCGGCGGCGCCAGGATCTCGAAGCCGCGGTAGTGGCCGATGACCGGCTGGCGCTCGACCACCGCATAGGTGTCGAGATCACCCGCGCCGATCAGGCCGCCTTCCGCCGCCATGTGCGCCACCAGCGCCCGTCCCAGCTCGCCGCCATACAGGGCCGCCGGCCCCCGCTCGCCGATCAGGCGCAGGGATTCCGCCAGCTCCGGCTGACGCAGCAGGGTTCCAGGGGCCACCGGGGCGCCATCCGGCAGGAAGGTGGCGGCGAGGCCGGGGTCGCGCGCCAGGTCGGCCGCGGCATCGCCGATGGCGCCCGTCAGATAGGCGGTGACACGAAAGCCCTCGGCGGCGGCCCGGATGGCCGGGCGGACCACCTCGGCCAGCGGCAGGCTGCCATGCTCCGCCAGCGCGCGGCACCAGCCGGCCAGCGCCCCGGGCACGCCCATCGCCAGGATGCCCACCGCGTTCGCCCGGCCCTCGGTTTCCTGATAGTCCGGCAGCCGGTCGGAGACGGGGCGGTAGAGGTCCGGCCGCGCGGCGGCGGGCGCGGTGGAGAGGCCGTCCAGCACGAGGTGGCGCCCGTCCGCCAGGCGCAGATGCGCCAGGCCGCCGCCCAGCGGCCCCACCATCATCGGCTCCACCACCGTCAGGGTGAACAGGGCGGCGATGGCGGCGTCGATGGCGTTGCCGCCGGACAGCAGCATCTCCGCGCCGGCCGCCGAGGCCACCGGATGGTTGGTCACGACCATGCCCCTGCTGGCCAGGGCGGGGCGCTTCTCGCAGGAGAAGGGGCTGCCGGCGCGCTGCCGCCAGGCCGGGCCGGTTGGACAAGGGTTCAAGGCGCTGCTCCTCCATTGCCGGAATGGCCAGCTTGCGCCGGGCAGGCGGATTGTCCAGCCGCCGCGCCGCGTGACGGAACTCTTGCCTCCGCCTTACCGTTTACAGTCCAGGACCGCGAGATGTGACCATGATGGACGGAACAGGAGGGACAGAGATGGGCCGGAATGAGGAGCCGGACGCAGAGACGATCGCCTTCGCGGGGCGGGTCTTCCAGGCCGCGCGCGAGGGCAGGGCGCACGAGCTGACGGAGGTTCTCGCTGCCGGACTTCCGCCCAATCTGTGCAATGACAAGGGCGACAGCCTGCTGATGCTGGCCTCCTACCATGGCCAGGAGGCGGTGGTGCAGACCCTGTTGCATCACGGGGCCGATGCGGACCTGCTGAACGACCGCGGCCAATCGCCCCTGACCGGCGCGGTGTTCAAGGGCTACGAGCCGATCGTGCGGCACCTCCTGCGGCATGGCGCGGCGGTCGATGGCAGCGGGCCGGACGGGCGGACACCGCTGATGGTCGCCGCCATGTTCAACCGCCTCGACATGATGCGGCTGCTCCTCGAGCACGGAGCCGATCCCGCCGCGCGGGACGCGATGGGCAACACGGCGATGGATGCGGCGCGTGCCATGGGGGCGTCGGACGCCATCGCCCTGCTGGAAGGGGGGACCGGCGCGGGCTGAGGCTCAGCGCCCCGCCCAGCGCAGGGCCGCCAGGGCCAGGGCGTCGATGGTGTCGATCAGCGGCAGGCCGATCGCGTCGGTGGAGCCGGCCTGGATGCCCAGCGGGATCTCGGTGCAGCCCAGCACCACCGCGGCGGCGCCGCGCGCCCGCAGGCGCGAGGCCATCTCGGCCAGCGGCGCATGGGCCTCGGCCGGCCGGTTGGCCTTGACCAGCGCGATGGCGGGGGAGACCAGCGCCGCCATCTCGGCGGGGTCCGGCACGATGCAGTCATAGCCCCGACCTTCCAGGCGGGACTGGTAGAGGCGCATATCCAGCGTCCCGGCCGTGCCGAGGATGCCGATGCGCCCGCCGTCGATGCCCTGCCGCGCCAGTTCGGCCGCCGCCGCGTCGACGATATGCAGGATCGGCAGGCGGGTGGCCGCCGCCAGGCCGTCGTACCAGCCATGCGCGGTGTTGCAGGGGATGGCGATGGCGCCGCAGCCCGCCGCCTCCAGGCCGCGCAGGCCGCGCAGCAGCCAGGGGAGGGGATCCTCGCCCTGGCCGAGGCGCGCCGCCGTGCGGTCGGGCACGCGGGGGTCGGACCAGAGCAGGGCCGGAAGGTGGTCCTGGTCCCGCTCCGCCGGGGTCAGCAGGGTGAGGCGGAGCATGAACTGCGCGCTGGCCAGCGGCCCCATGCCGCCCAGCACGCCGAGAAAGGGTCCCCCGAAAGGTCCCGGGGAGGAAGCGTCGCTCATAATCCCAGACCATCCGCGACCAGCTTCACGCCGGTCAGCGCCAGAAGAAGGTGGATCGACCGATAGAAGGCCCTGTCGCTGATCCGGCCATGCAGCCAGACGCCGAGGCGGATGCCGGCGGGCGCCAGCGGCAGCAGCACCAGGCTGGTCAGCAGATTCGACAGGCCGAGCTGGCCGAGCGCCGCGTAGGGCACGAGCTTCACATAGTTCATGACGCCGAAGAAGACCACCGTGGTGGCGGCGAGCGTCCCCCGGTCCAGGCGCAGCGGATAGAGGTAGACCGCGAGCGGGGGGCCACCGGCATGGGCGATGGTACTGGTGAAGCCGGAGATGGTGGACCAGAAGCCGCCCTTCCAGGCATTCGGCCGGCTGGGCGGCGGCGGGCCGCGCCGCGCCAGCCAGAGGCTGCGCGCCAGGAAGACGAGCGAGATCACGCCCACCATCAGCTTGACGTGCCGGTCGCTCATGGCGCCGAAGGCCAGGGTGCCGAGCAGGATGCCGAGCAGGCCGCCGGGAATGATGGCGCGCATCTCCCGCCAGCTCCACCGGCCCCACCAGGCGCGCAGGCCGGCGAGGTCCATGGCGCAGAGCACCGGCAGGCTGATGGCGGCGGCCTGCGGCGCGGGGATCAGCAGCGCCATGGCGGGGACGGAGAGATTGCCGCCGCCCGAGGCGAAGCCGCCCTTGCTGATGCCGGTGATCAGCAGGGCGGGGACGGCCAGGGCATAGAACCAGGGGTCGGTGACGAGGAGGTCCGACCAGGGCAGGGGGGCGTGAAGGGGGAAGGGCACGGGCTGACGGAACCGGACGTGGGGTGTAAGCACTAGCGCGCGATCGCCGAAGACGAAATCGCCGGAAGCGTCGATCGCGGTCCTCGTCTCCGCCTGCCCTTCCGTCCGTCGCCAAGGTAGCCCTGCTTCATGGAACACATGTCCGACCCGCTCTGGCTCGCGGGTCTTGCCGTCGCGATGGCCGTCACCGGCCTGATCTCGGGGACGCTGGCCGGCCTGCTCGGCGTCGGTGGCGGCATCGTCATCGTGCCGGTGCTGTTCAACATCCTGCCGCTCTTCGGCATCCCCGAAGCGGTGCAGATGAAGCTGGCCGTCGGCACCAGCCTCGCCACCATCATCCCGACCTCGATCATCTCGGCCCGCAAGCACTATGCCCGCGGCGCCATCGACACCGGACTGCTGAAGGCGATCTGGCCATCGATGGTGATCGGCGTCGCGCTCGGCACCGTGGCGGCGATCTGGCTGCATGGCAGCGCGCTCTCGGCGGTCTTCGCCACCATCGCGCTGCTGGTCGCGCTCAACATGGGCTTCACGGGGGTGGACTACAAAATCCGCGACGTGACGCCGCGCGGCCCGGGCCTCTGGGGCATCGGCGGCTTCATCGGCATGGTCTCGGCGATGATGGGCATCGGCGGCGGCACGGTGGGCGTGCCGATCCTCTCCATGTTCGGCACGCCGATCCGCTCGGCGGTCGCCACCTCCTCGGTCTTCGGGCTGATCATCTCCATCCCGGCGACCGTCGGCTTCATCTATGGCGGCTGGGGCGCGCACGATCTGCCGCCCTTCTCGCTCGGCTACGTCAACCTGATCGGCTTCCTGCTGATCGTGCCGAGTTCGCTGCTGGCGACGCCCTGGGGCGTGCATCTGGCGCACACCATCCCGCCGCTGATGCTCAAGCGCGCCTTTGCCATCTTCCTGGCGATCACCGCGGTGCGGATGTTCTACAGCCTGATCTTCTGAGGCACCGGCGGGGGCGGCGCCGCGGGCCCCGCCTCCTCCATCCCGAGCAGCGCGCGCAGCCGGGCCTGGCGCGGCTCCAGCAGGTCGGCCAGGCTGTGCCGGTCGAGCACGGCGAGGAAGGCCGCCAGCGCCTCGGCCAGCACCGCCTGCAACTCGCAGTTCCCGGCGATCAGGCAGGGCGTGCCGGCCTGCGCGCCCGCGCCGGGGAAGCAGGCGACCAGCGCCAGATCCTCCTCCGTCGCGCGCACCACGGCGCCAAGGCCGATCTCGCGCGCCGGGCGGGCCAGCCGCAATCCGCCGCCCCGCCCGCGCAGCGTCTCCAGGAAGCCGGCGCGGCCCAGCCCGTGCACCACCTTGGTCAGATGGTTCTCGGAGATGCGGAAGGCCTGGGCGATCTCCAGGATCGACGCCAGCCGGCCAGCCCGCAGCCCGACGAAGATGAGGGTCCGAAGCGCATAGTCGGTGTGCAGGGTCAGGCGCATGGAAAAGATATATGGGATTTACAGCTTAACTTCACGGGGCTTATAAGATGCATGTCGTATGCATCTTAAGGCCAACGCCATGCCCACCCCGCTCTCCGACTCCACCATCGCCCTGGTGAAGGCGTCCGTGCCCGCGCTGGAAGCCAAGGGGCTGGAGATCACCCGCACCATGTATGGCCGGATGTTCCAAGACCCGGCGATCCGCGACCTGTTCAACCAGTCGCACCATGGCGGGACGGGCGCGCAGCCGCGGGCGCTGGCCGCCGCCGTGCTGGCCTATGCGCAGAACATCGACAATCTTGGCGTGCTGCTGCCGGCGGTGGAGCGCATCGCGCAGAAGCACGTGGCGCTGAACATCCTGCCCGAGCACTATCCGGCGGTGGGCACGGCGCTGCTCGGCGCCATCCAGGAGGTGCTCGGCGAGGCCGCGACGCCCGAGATCATTGCCGCCTGGAGCGAGGCCTACTGGTTCCTCGCCGAGGTGCTGATCGGCCGCGAGGCGGAGGTCTACCGCGCGCAGGCCGCGGCCCGGGGCGGCTGGAACGGCTGGCGCGACTTCCGCATCGCCGAGAAGGTGCGCGAAAGCGAGGTCATCACCTCCTTCCACCTGCGCCCGGTGGATGGCGGGCCGGTGATGCGGCACCGCCCCGGCGAGTACCTGACCTTCTGGCTGAACCTTCCCGACCATGCGCCGCTGAAGCGCAACTACAGCATCTCCGCCGCCCCGTCCGGGGAGGGCTACCGCATCTCGGTGAAGCGCGAGCCCCAGGGCGTCGTCTCCAACTGGCTGCATGACACGGCGCAGGTCGGCACCGTGCTGAAGACGGCCGCCCCGGCGGGCGACTTCGTTCTGGCGGACAGCCAGCGTCCGGCCCTCTTCCTCTCGGGCGGCGTTGGCCAGACCCCGCTGCTCAGCATGCTGGAGGACCTCCTGGCACGCCGGCCGGAGGCGCGGGCGCATTGGGTGCACGGCACGCAGAGCGGCGCCACCCACGCCTTCGGCCCGCATCTGCGGAGCCTGGCCGCGCGGCATCCCGGCCTGGCTCTCGACGTCTTCTACGAGGCGCCGCGCCCGCAGGATGTCCAGGGCCGCGATCACGACCATGCCGGCCTGCCCGACGCCGCCTGGCTGCTTGGGGAGACGGCGGCGCGCGAGGCGGAGATCTATCTCTGCGGCCCGCGCCCCTTCCTGAGGCATTTCGTCGGTGGGCTGATGCGCGCCGGCGTCCCGGCGGAGCGGCTGCATTACGAGTTCTTCGGCCCGGCGGACGAGCTTCTGGCGGCCTGAAGCGGAGCGCCGGCCCGAGCCTCTCCGGGCCGGCGAGACCCCTCCCGGCGGAGGCTCAGCGCCCGGCGAAGCCCTTTCCAGGCACGCGGTATTCCGCGCGCGGCGGGCTGAAGATATCCAGCACCCGCGCGCCGTCCGGCCCGGCGCGCATGGTGTGCGGCACGCCGCCCGGCGTGCGCCAGAAGTCGCCCTTCCGCACCGCGATCTCCTCGCCGCCCTGGATGCGCACGGCGCTCCCCTCCAGCAGGACCCCCCATTGCTCCTCGGGGTGGTGGTGGATCTCGCCCGCGGCGCCCGGCGCGATGGTCACGATGGAGAGCATGGCGTGCTCGCCGGCGAAGATGTGGGTGGACAGGCCCGGCGCGGGCCGGCCCCGCGTCCCGGGCGTTCAGGCCGAGGGCGCCGGCCCGCGCCGCAGCCCCGGCAGCAGCGGCCAGAGCACGGCGAGCACCGTCATCACCCAGAGGCCGATGGAGACGGGGGAGGCCAGCAGCACCATCGGGTCGCCATCGCTGAGCGAGAGGGCGCGGCGCAGATTGTCCTCCAGCAGCCGCCCCAGCACGAAGCCGAGGATGATCGGCACCAGCGGCACGTCCAGCTTGCGGAACAGCCAGCCGACGACGCCGAAGCCCACCGCCAGCAGCAGGTCCGCGGCCGAGTTGGAGACGACGTAGACACCCGCGAAGGAGATGCCGATCACCAGCGGATAGAGCGCCCAGGCCGGCACCATCAGCAGCCGGGCGAAAAGCCCGACCAGCGGCAGGTTCAGCACCAGCAGCATGACGTTGCCGATGTACATGCTGGCGATCAGCCCCCAGGCGACCTCGGGGCGCTGCTCGAACAGCAGCGGGCCGGGGGTGATGTTGTACATCAGCAGCGCGCCGAGCAGCACGGCGGTAGTGCCGGAACCGGGAATGCCGAGGGCCAGCATCGGCACCATGTTGCCGATCTGCGCCGCGTTGTCGGCCGTCTCCGGCGCCGCGACGCCGCGGATGTCGCCACGGCCGAAGGTGCCATCGCGCCCCTGCATCCGCTTCTCGGTCGAATAGGAGAGGGCGGCGGCGATCGAGGCACCGGCGCCGGGCAGCACGCCGATGACGAAGCCGATGCCGGTGGAGCGCAGCATGGTCGGCCCGCAGCGGCGGATCTCGGAGAGGCGGAGCCGCGCCCCCCGGCCGAGATGGCTCGCCGCCGCCGTCACCGGGCTCTCCAGCAGCAGCAGGATCTCGCTGATGGCGAAGAGGCCGATGGCCAGCACGGTGAAGTCGATGCCGCCCAGCAATTCCAGGCTGCCGAAGGTGAAGCGCTCGATGCCCGTGCCGCCGTCGATGCCGATCATGGAGAGCAGCAGGCCGAGCGAGGCGGCCGCCCAGGTCTTGGCCGCGTTGCCGGCGGCGACGGCGCCGAGCAGCGAGAGCGCGAAGGCGATCAGCGCCACGTAATCGGCCGGCGAGAAGCCGACGGCGGCGCGCGAGAGCGGCACGGAGAGGAAGGTCATCAGCACGACGGACAGCGTCGCGCCGACGAAGCTGCCGATGCCCGAGATGGCCAGCGCCGCGCTGCCCCGCCCAGCCTTGGCCATCGGATGGCCGTCGAGCGTGGTCAGCACGGCCGCCGGCTCGCCCGGCATGTTGAGCAGGATGGCGGCGATACGCCCGCCATAGCCCGAACCGTAATAGACGGCGGCGAGCAGGATCAGCGCGCTCTCGGGCGGCAGCTTCAGCGCGAAGACCAGCGGCAGCAGCAGGGCGATGGCGTTCAGCGGCCCGAGGCCAGGGAGCGCGCCGATGGCGGTGCCGGCGAAGCTGCCGCAGAGCGCCAGCAGCAGGTTCAGCGGTGTCAGCGCGACGGCGAAGCCACCGGCGAGCTGCGAGAAGGCATCGAGCATCCGGGAATCCCGCCTGTCAGGAACCGAGGGTCAGAAGCCGAGGGGGCCGCGCGGCAGCGGCAGATCCAGCAGGGTGTCCATCAGCAGAAACAGCGCCGGCGCCGTCACCGCCGCCGCCAGCAGGGATTGCGCCCAGTTCCCGGCGAAGGCGCGGGCGATGACCAGGCAGAGCAGCGCCGTGGCCAGGATGAAGCCGAGCGGGATCAGCAGGAAGGCATAGGCGACCATGGCGGCGATGCAGGCCAGTCCCTTCCAGGGCGGCCCGCCGGCCTCCCAGCCGAGGCCGGGGCGCAGCAGCAGCGCCAGGGCGGCGAGGCCGAGCACCATGGCGACCACGCCGGGGAAGGCCTTGGGCCCCAGCGGATCGGCGGCGAAGGGCACCTGCAGCGACAGGGCGTGCCACAGCGCGCCGGTCGCGACCAGCAGCAGCGCCACGCCCAGCGACCGGTCCGGCGCCGTGGAATGGGCCAGGGCGCGCGGCGGGTGCGGCTCCGCCGCCGGCAGGTCGGTCACTGCGAGACCAGCCCCACATCCTTCGCCAGCGCGCGGTACTCGGCGGTGCGCTTCTTGGCCAGGGCGTCGAACTCGGCGCCGGTGACGTTGTATTCGAACAGACCGGCGCCGCTGCGCGCCTCGGCATAGCGCGGATCGGCCTGCAGCTTGCGGATCGCGCCCACCCAGAAGTCATAGGCGGCGTCGGGTGCGCGGGGCGGCATGTAGAAGCCGCGGACGATGGTCCATTCGGCGTCCACGCCCTGCTCCTTCGCCGTCGGCACCGCGGCGAAGACGCCCGGCAGGCGCTCCGGCGAGAGCACGGCGAGCAGCCGGATCTCGCCCGCCTGCAACTGGCCCTGCACCTCGGAGGCATCGCCGGGAAAGACCTGGATATGGCCGCCGAGCAGCGCCGCCATCGACTGCCCGCCGCCCTCGAAGGGCACGTAGCGCAGCTTGCGCGGGTCGGCGCCCGCGGCCTTGGCGATCAGCGCGGCCTTGGTCCAGTCCTGGCTGCCGACGGCCCCGCCCGCGCCCATCGGCACGCTGCCGGGATCGGCCTTCAGCGCCGCCATCAGGTCGGCCAGCGTCCTGAGCTTGCTGTCCTTGTGCACGGCGATGACACCGAAATCCGCGCCGATGGCGCCGATCCAGCGCACGTCGTTCTCGGTCCAGCGGCCGAAGCGGCCCTGCGCCAGATTGACCCAGGAGCCGGTGGAGACGGCGACGATGACATTCGGATCGGCGCCGCGCTGCGCGATCACCTGGTTCATCGCCACCGCGCCGATGCCGCCCGGCATGTTCTGCGTGCGGATGGCCGGGCCGACGATGCCGTACTCGTTCAGCAGCCGCGCCGTGGTGCGGCAGGTCAGGTCGAAGCCGCCGCCCGGCGCCGCCGGGGCAATGCATTCCGGGTTCTGCGGGGTGAAGCCCTGGGCGCGGGCCGGGGCGGTGGCCGGCAGGGTGGCGGCCGACACGGCGAGGGCTGCCAGAAGGGCGCGGCGCAACATCAGGGGCATCTCCCGCAAGGATTTCTTGCGGGAATGCTCCGCCGCCGGCGCACTCTCGTCAAGCCGAGGCTGCCGGCGGCAGGCCCCACCTGCCTGTCCCTTGCGCAGCCTGATCAAGGCAGTGGCGGGCGGCGGACTGGCGCGGCCCGACGGGACCGGCCGGCGGGTCGTCCGGCGCTGGACGCGGGCCGGCCGGGGCGGCAGGTTCCGGCACGGGCCCGGCCGGGGTCCCGGATGGCGAGAGGGCGAGGCGAGGGCGGATGGTCAAGCTTCTGGTGAAGTCGGGTGGCGAGAAGGCGCTGGGCCACTGGCGGGAGTGCTTCCGGGCGGCCGATCCGCGGCTCGATGTGCATTTCTGGGACGATCCCGCCGTGCGGCCGGAGGAGGTCGATTACGTCGTCGTCTGGGAGCCGCAGCCGGGCCGCCTGGCGAAGCTGCCCAATCTGCGCGTCGTCTTCTCCTCGGCCGCCGGGGTCGACCACATCACCTGCGATCCCGCCTGGCCGCGCCACCTGCCGCTGGTCCGCATGGGCGGGGAGGGCACGGCGCAGCGCATGGGCGAGTATGTCGTCTGGGCCTGCCTGTCCCTGTTGCGGGAGATGCGGCACTTCGCCCTGGGCCAGGCGGTGGCGGAGTGGCGGCACAAGGAGGCGCGTTTCGATGCCCCCATGCGCCGCGTCGGCATCATGGGCCTCGGCAATCTCGGCCGCCGCGCCGCCGAGATGCTGCGCGGCGTCGGCTTCCCCGTGCAGGGCTGGTCGCGTTCGCGCAAGGATCTCCCGGGCGTGCGCAGCTTCGCCGGGGCGGCGGAACTGCCGGCCTTCCTGGCGAGCACCGACATGCTGGTCTGCCTGCTGCCCTCCACGCCGGAGACCGCCGGCCTGATCGACGCCCGCCTGCTGTCGCAACTGCCGTGCGGGGCGGAACTGGTGAATGCCGGGCGCGGCTCCCATCTGGTGGTACCCGACCTGCTGGCCGCGCTCGACAGCGGCCATCTGGCCGGGGCCGTGCTCGACGTCTTCGAGGAGGAGCCTTTGCCGCCCGCCAGCCCGCTCTGGGCGCATCCCGGAGTTACGATCACGCCACATGTCGCTTCGATGTCGAGCAGGCCGGAGCGCGCGCGCTACATTGTGGACGCCATCGCGGCCTTCGAGGCCGGGCGTCCGCTCCCCAATCTTTACGACCCCGAGCGAGGATATTGAATGCTCCTGATCCCCCCGCCCGTCCGCCCCGATCCGGAGCACGTCCCGACCGAGCGGGAGTTGCGGGAGGATCTCGCCTGCGCCTATCGGTTGCTGGCGCATTTCGGCATGACCGACCTCGTCTACACCCATCTCTCGGTGCGGGTGCCGGGCGGGCATGGCCACCAGTTCCTGGTGAATCCCTATGGCCTGCTTTTCGAGGAGGTCACCGCCTCCTCCCTCGTCATGGTCGATGCCGACGGGGTCGCGCTGCAGCGCACGACCTGGCCGGTCAATCCGGCGGGCTTCGTGATCCACTCCGCCCTGCATCGCGGCGCGCCGCGGGCGCAATGCGTGATGCACACCCATACCCTGGCCGGCATGACGGTGGCCGCCCAGGCCGGCGGCCTGCTGCCGCTCAACCAGATGAACATGGAACTGCACGACCGCGTTGCCATCCATGAATACGAAGGCATCGCGGCGATGGACAATCTGGAGGAGCGGGACCGCATCGTGCGCGACATGGGCGACCGGTGTGCCATGATCATGCGCAACCATGGATTGCTGACCATCGGTCGCACCGTCGCGGAGGCGTTCTACTGGATGTACTACCTGGAGCAGTCCTGCCGCATCCAGGTCGCGGCGCAGTCCACGGGCGCGCCGCTGTCCCTGCCGCCCCCGGCGGTGGTGGAGCGGGTGCGCGGACAGGCATCGGATTCCCCGGTCAAGGGATGGCTGCCCTGGCAGGCGCTGAAGCGGAAGATGGACCGCGAGCAGCCGGACTACCGGGACTAAGGCGCCGCCCCTTCCGAGACGGCACCCCGGCCCCCGCGCCTCACTTCTTCACGACGTTCCAGAACACCGGCACGGTGGTCGGCAGCAGCCCGTCCAGGTTGTTCCGCCAGGCCGACTTGGTGCGGAACTGCCCGGCATTGATGTAGGGCAGGCTCTCATAGGCCTGGGCATGCACCTGGTCGAGCAGGGCGCGGCGCTTCTCGGCATCCGGCTCCTCCCACCAGGCGCGGCGCAGCTGCTCCAGCTCCGGGTCGCAGGGCCAGCCGGTCAGGCCGCCCTCGCAGGGGCTGGCGAGGTAGAGGTTGGAGAGCGGATTGCCGGCATCCAGCGCATTGGCGATGGTGACGAAGAGGTTCCAGCCGCCCTGGGCAGGGGGCTCGCGCCGGTTGCGGCGCACGGTCACGGTCGCCCAGTCGGTGGTCTGCACATCCATGGCGAAGCCGGCGCGGCGGAACTGCTCGGCCAGCACCAGGGTGGAGTTGCTGTTCAGCGGATTGTCGGCGCCACTCAGGAAGACCACCGGGGCGTTGTCGTAGCCCGCCTCCTTCAGCAGCGCGCGGACCTTGGCCGGATCCGGATCGCGCAGGCCGCTGGCGCCGGCGGCCGTCTCCAGTGGCGTGCCGCACATGAAGTAGGCCGGGCAATAGGCGACCTGATCCTCATCGGGGATGCCCATCCCCTGCAGCACCTCCTGCTGGCTGATCGCCTGGAGCAGGGCGCGGCGCAGGCGCGGGTCGTTGAAGGGCGGCTGGCTGTGGTTGAGGCGCAGCCAGACCATGCTGCCCACCGGGTTGATCAGCCCCACCGTGACCCCGCGCGCCTTCTGCAGCAGGGGCAGCAGGTCGGGCGCCGGATGCTCGATGAAGTCGATCTCGCCATTGGTCAGCGCATTGGCCGCGACGGCGGCATCCGGCATGGCGAGCCATTCGACACGCTCGACCTGGGCGACCTTGCCGCCGGCCAGGCCATCGGCCGGCTCGGGGCGAGGCCTGTAGTTCGCGTTGCGGCGATAGACCGCGCGGTCGCCGATGCGCCAGTTCGCGAGGTCGAGGATGAAGGGGCCGGAGCCGGTCGGGTCGGTGATGGCGGTGGTGGCCGGCGTGCTGGCGATGCGCTCCGGCATGACGAAGAGCGCGCTGGCCGTCGGCCGGGCCAGCGCCTCGGTGATCAGGCCGAAGGGGCGGCTCAGCTTCAGCTCGAAGCTGCGGTCGTCGATCACCTCCAGCGAGGCGGTGGCGGCCATCAGCGCCTTGCCGACGACATCGCGCGCGCCCCAGCGGCGGATCGAGGCCACCGCGTCGGCGGCCCGCACCGGCGCGCCGTCATGGAAGGCGAGGCCGTCGCGCAGGGTGAAGCGGTGCGTCATGGCATCGGCCGAGACGACATGCTCGCCGACCATCTGCGGCCGCGCCACGCCCTGGCTGTCCATCGCGAAGAGCTGGTCATAGACCAGGAAGCCATGGTTGCGCGCGAAGGCGGCGGCCGACATCACCGGATCGATCGTCGTCATCTCGTTGCTGAGGACGACGCGCAAGGTGTCCTTCGGGGTCTGCGCCACCGCGGGAGAGGCGGCGAGCAGCACCGCCGTGGCCAGCAGCGTGGCCCGGCGCCGCAGGCCGCGGGCGAGGAATGGGATCATCGGCAAGGCGGTGCTCTCCTGCGGCCTCCGTGAGGCCATGATGGTCGCGTCTGGCGTGTCGCACAGGTCGTCGCATAGCAGGAACCGGGCCGCCAGCCAGCGTGGAAGGCCCGCGATCCGCCTGAGGAAGGCATTTCGGACCTCGGAGCGGGCCTTGTGCGAAGAAGGTATCGCAGGGCAATTGCGCCGATCCGAGGGAGTCTCGCGTATGCCCGGTGGCGTGGCGTCCCCGGCCGGGTTTTGCCTCGAATCCAGGCAGGCGCGCTGTTTGCTGCATCGCGAAGGCAAATCGACCGATTGACGGTGCCTGCGGGCATGATGACATTTCATCAACCCGAGGGGATCTGTCATGAACATCGCCACCGCACCGCTGATGAACTGCTCCGAAGAGGAATGGCAGATCCGCTGCGACCTCGCGGCGCTCTACCGCCTCGTCGCGCATTTCCGCATGACCGACTTCATCTACACCCATATCAGCGCACGGGTTCCAGGCCCCGAGCACCACTTCCTGATCAACCGCTATGGCGTGCTCTTCGATCAGATGAAGGCCAGCGACCTGGTGAAGATCGATCTCCACGGCAATATCGTCGAGGAGGGAGCTGAGACCAAGCAGGTCAACGCGGCGGGCTTCACCATCCATTCGGCGCTGCACATGTCGCGCGATGATGCCTTCTGCGTCGTCCACACGCACACCGCCGCCGGCATCGCCGTCTCGGCGCAGAAGCAGGGGCTGCTGCCGATCAGCCAGCACGCGCTGAAGTTCTACGGCCATCTCGCCTATCACGGCTATGAGGGCATCGCGCTGGATCTCGACGAGCGCGAGCGCCTGGTCGCCGACCTCGGCACGAACAAGGCCATGATCCTGCGCAACCACGGCCTGCTGGTCGCCGGCCGCAGCATCCCCGAGGCCTTCAACCTGATCTACTACCTGGAGCGCGCCTGCCAGGCGCAGGTGGCGGCGCTCGCGGGCGGCGCCGAGCTGGTGCTGCCGCCGGAGGAGGTCCGCCTCAGGACCGCCGCGCAGTTCAACGGCGATCCGGCGCGCTCGCTGGCGCATGCCGAATGGGCCTGGGGATCGGCCTTGCAACTCATCGAAGGCAGCAAGCCGGACTGGCGCGCGTAATGGCTGATCTGCTGATCTCCGGCGGCCGCATCTTCCGTGGTCTCTCGGCCGGCTTCGCCGAGGCGATGGCGGTGAAGGACGGCCGCGTCCTCGCCATCGGCAGCCTCGATGAGGTGGCGCCGCTGGCCGGTGCCGGAACGCGCCGCATCGACCTCGGCGGGCGGGTGGCGACACCGGCGCTGAACGAGGCGCATATGCACCTCCTGCCCTATGGCCTCGGCCTGTCGCAGGTGAACCTGCGGCCGGAAGAGGTCCGCACGCTGGACGAGGTGCTGGCGCGCATCGCCGCCGCGGCGCGGAACACGCCGAAGGGCGAATGGATCCTGGGCCGCGGCTACGATCACGGCGAGCTGGATATCGGCCGGCATCCGCTCGCCGGCGAGCTGGACCGCGTGGCGCCCGATCATCCGGTCTTCATCGTGCGCACCTGCGGCCATGTCGCCGTGGCCAACAGCGCGGCGATGAAGCGTGCCGGCGTCGGCCACAACACGCCCGATCCCGAGGGTGGCGCCATCGAGCGCAAGGGCGGGCAGCTCACCGGCCTGTTCCAGGAACGGGCGATGCGCCTGATCCGCGACGTCATGCCGCCGCCCGGCGAGGCGCAGATGGTCGCCGCCATCGAGGCAGCCGGACGCGAGCTCGCGGCCCTCGGCTTCGCCTCCGCCAGCGACATGAACGTCGGCATGACCGCCGGCATGGCCGAGATCGGCGCCTATCGCCGCGCCGCGGCCGAGGGGCGGCTGATGCAGCGCATGTGGCAGGTGCTGGCCGGCAACCCCGAGGGCATCGCCCGCGCCGCCTGGGAGGAGGGGCTGCGGCCCTCGGTCTCGGTCGGCGAGCGGGCCGAGGATCTGCTGGCCTGGGGCGCGGTGAAGGTCTTCGGCGACGGCTCGGCGGGCGGGCTCACCGCCGCCTTCTTCGATCCCTATCTGGAGAGCGCCGGCGGCGGCACCGGCATCTTCTGCTTCCCCGACGCGGCGATGCAGGAGATGCTGGCGCATTACCACGCGCAGGGGTGGCAGCTCGACATCCATGCCATCGGCGACGCCGGCATCGAGCAGGTGCTGGTGGCGATGGAGCGCGCCTCCACCCCGGCGCAGCCGATCGAGGGGCGGCGCCACCGCATCGAGCACTGCGGCTTCCTCAACGCCGACCAGCGGCGGCGCATGTTGCGGCATGGCATCATCCCCATTCCGCAGCCGCTCTTCATGTACGAGTTCGGCGATCTCTACCTCCGCAACCTCGGCCGCGAGCGCACCGAGGCGGCCTATCCGATGCGCACCTGGCTGGAGGAGGGGCACCATCCGGCGGCCTCCTCGGACAGCCCGGTCTGCACGGTGAACCCGTTCCAGAACCTGTTCACCATGGTCACGCGCAAGACCAATCGCGGCACGGTGCTGGGTGCCGGGGAGTGCCTGACGCCCGAGCAGGCGATGCACTGCTACACCTGGTGCGGCGCGTATTCGCAGTTCGCCGAGAGCGAGCGCGGCACGCTGGAGCCGGGCATGCAGGCGGACATCGCCGTCTTCTCGCGCGACCTGTTCACCGTCGCGCCGGAGGACATCCTGACCACGCAGGCCGACCTGACGCTGCGCGGCGGCAAGGTTCTCTTCGACCGCCATGGCGAGGCCGCCGCGCTGGCCGGCGCCGCGGACTGACCGATGCTGCGTCACGCGCTTCAACGCCTTCTGATGGCGGTGCCGGTTCTCTTCGGCGTGCTGCTCATCGGCTTCCTTCTGATGCAGGTGGTGCCGACCGACCCGGCGACGGTGCGGGCCGGTCCCACGGCCACGGCCGAGCTGATCGCGGAGATCCGCCGCGATCTCGGCCTGGACCAGCCGCTCTACGTGCAGTTCGGCATCTATCTCTGGCGGCTGCTGCAGGGCGACTTCGGTGTCTCCATCATCAACAATGTCCCGGTGACGCAGGAGCTGGGCGCCACCATCGGCCCGACGCTCGAGCTGATGTTCGCCTCGCTCTTCTGGTCGATCCCGATCGGCATCGCGCTCGGCACCATCGGCGCCTATTGGCGCGGCTCGCTGCTCGACCGTTTCGTCACCGCCCTGTCGGTGGCGGGCGGCTCCGTGCCGGTCTTCTTCCTGGGATTGATGCTGATCTGGCTGGTTGGCTTCCAGTGGCAGCTGCTGCCCTTCACCGGGCGCGGCGGCCCGCTCTGGACCCTCGAGGGCTGGCAGGCGGTGGCGCTGCCGGCGTTGACGCTGGGCGGCGTCTTCATCGCCCCCGTGGCCCGCATGACGCGCACGGCCGTGCTTGAGGTGCTGGGCGCCGAGCATGTCCGCACCGCCCGGGCCAAGGGCCTCGGGGAGGGTGCCGTGGTGCTGCACCACGCGCTGCGCAACGCGCTGATCCCGGTGGTGACGCTGATCGGGTTGCAGATCGGCTTCCTGCTCGGCGGCGCGGTGGTGACCGAGACCGTCTTCTCCTGGCCCGGCGTCGGCCGGCTGGCGGTGGGCGCCATCCTCTCCTCCGACTTCCCGATGGCGCAGGGGACCATCATCGTGCTCTCCCTCGGCTTCATCCTGATCAATCTCCTGGTCGATGTGCTCTATGCCGCGCTCGATCCGCGCATGCGGGGGGCATGAGCATGGCGAGCGTGAACTCCACGGCCGCGGCGGCCGCCACACCGGTCGCCCCCGGCACGCCGAAGCGGCCGGGCACGTTGAGCCGGCTGCTGCGCGAGCCGGTGGCGGCGGTGTCTCTGATCGTCGCGGTGCTGCTGATCCTGGCCGCCGCGCTGGCGCCGGTGCTGGCGCCCACCGATCCCTTCGACAACGACCTGGCCTCGGCGATGACGGCACCGGGCGCGCCGGGCCTGCTGCTGGGCGCCGACAGCCAGGGGCGGGACATGATCACCCGCCTGCTCTACGGGCTGCGGGCCACGCTGCTGATGGGCGGCGCCTCGGTGCTCCTGGGCGGCGTGGCCGGCGCGATCATCGGATTCGCCTCCGCCTACTACAGGCGGATCGACGGGCTGCTGATGCGGCTGATGGACGTGCTGCTCTCCTTCCCCGCCATCCTCTTCGGCCTCGCCATCGCGGCGATCTTCGGCCCGGGCATCCCGGCGGTGATCCTGGCGCTCTCGGTCGCCACCGTGCCGCTGATGGCGCGCATCGTGCGCGGCAACGCGCTCGTGGTGATGCGGCAGGACTACATCGAGGCGGCGCGGGCCACCGGCATGGGGGATGGGCGGCTGATCCTGCGGCATCTGGCGCCCAACTGCCTCTCGCCGATCTTCGTCTTCGCCACGCTGCGCTTCGGCCAGGTGATCCTGCTGGGCTCGGCGCTCTCCTTCCTCGGCCTCGGCGCGCAGCCGCCCGTGGCGGAGCTGGGCGCCATGGCCTCCGAAGGGCGGAGCTTCCTGTTCTTCGCGCCGCATATCGCCGTGCTGCCCTGCGTCGTGATCTTCGTCGTGGTGCTGACCTTCAACCTGCTGGGCGATGCGCTGCGCGATGCGCTCGACCCGCGCCTGCGCGTCTAGACCTCCTCGAGAAAGGGCCAAGAATGTCCAGTGTCCTCATGGCCGGCCGACGCCGCGCCGCCGCCCTGCTCGGTGGCACCATGCTCTCCCTCGCGGGGATGCTCCCCGCCGGCCAGGCCACGGCGCAGATGGCGCCGAAGGGCACGCTGGTCGTGCTGCGCGAGATCGACGCCGACCGCTACGACCCGCACCGCACCACCGCGACCGCGGCCGGCGAGGCGCTGTTCCTGCTGACCGACACGCTGGTCTCGATGGACTGGGACCAGAAGACCGTCCGCCCCGGCCTTGCCGAGAGCTGGACGGTCAGCGAGGACGGCAAGACCTACACCTTCAAGCTGAAGCAGGGCGTCAAGTTCTGCGACGGCAAGCCCTTCACGGCGAAGGACGTGGTCTACAGCATCAATCGCTGGATCGACCCGGCCACGCGCAGCCCGGTCAAGTGGCGCGCCGGACCGGTGAAGGAGGTGCGCGCGGTCGATGACCACACGGTGGAGTACGAGCTGACCGCGCCGTATAGCGAGCTGCTGCTGCAGCTGGCGCAGTACTTCGCCGGCATGGTCGACCAGGCGACGGTCGAGAAGCTCGGCGACAACTTCGGCGTGCAGGGCTTCAACGGCGTCGGCCCCTACTGCTGGGCCAGCTGGGCGCCGCGGCAGGAAATGGTGCTGACCAAGAACCCGGCCTACAACTGGGGGCCGCCGATCTACAAGAACCCCTCGCCGCAGGTGGACCGCATCTCGCTGCGTGTCATCCCGGAGGCGAACACCCGTCTGGCGGCGGTCCAGTCCGGCCAGGGCGACGTGACGCAGTGGATCCCGTACTTCGCGCTGGACGGGCTGAAGCGCATCCCGACGCTCAAGCTGGTGCAGCAGCCGAACTACTTCTACGACAATTTCGTCGGCTTCAAGGTCGACAAGCCGGTCATGAACGACCCGGTGGTGCGCCGCGCCATCAACATGGCGGTCAACAAGGAGGCCATCAACAAGGCGGTCTGGTTCGGCGCCGGCGAGGTGGCGGATGCCTACATCAACCCCAACGCGCTGGACGCCAGCGCCCAGGCGGCCAAGGCCATGCCGTCGCATGATCCCGACGCGGCGCGGAAGCTGCTGGACGAGGCGGGGTGGAAGCCGGGCAGCGACGGCATCCGCGTCAAGGACGGGCAGCGGGCCAGCTTCCTGATCTACGGCATCCAGCAGACCTACAACAACGGCATGACGCAGGCGATCCAGGCGGATCTGCGCCGCATCGGCGTCGAGATGCGGATCCAGCTCTGGGATGCCACGGTGGCCTGGGGCAAGCTGGCGACGCAGGAGTTCGACGCCTTCATCATGTCCTACCCCTATGCCTCGGCGACGGACGCGCTGGCGCTCTACTTCCCGAGCACCAACACGCCGACGCCGAACCGCATGAACTGGAAGGACGAGAAGACCGACAATCTGATCAACGCGGCCAAGACCGCGCTCGAGCCGGCCGACCGCGCTCAGGCGATCGGCACGGTCCAGGAGCAGCTGGCCGAAGCCAGCCCCTGGCTGCCGCTGATCCGCCAGCCGCTCTGGGTGGTCTCCGGCCCGCGGGTCGAGGGCGTGCGTCCGCACGGGATCTACGGTGTCGCCCTCTACAAGGGCCTCGACATCCGCCTGACCCGCTGAGCGAAGGAAAAGGACCGATGACCACCACCGTCATCCGCGACGCCGACCTCGTCATCGCCTGGGATGCCTCGGCGCGGCAGCACACCTACCTGACGGATGCGGAGGTGGCCTATCGCGACGGCCAGATCACCTTTGTCGGCCGTGGCTATGATGGCCCGGCCGATGAGGTGATCGACGGCCGCGGCATGATGGTCATGCCCGGCCTGGTGAACATCCACTGCCACCCCTCCTCGGAGCCGATGAACAAGGGGCTGATCGACGAGATCGGCACGCCGGGGCTCTACAATTCCTCCCTCTACGAGTATCTGCCGATCTTCCGCGCCGACGCGGAGGCCGTGCCGTCCTGCGTCCGCGTGGCGCTGTCGGAACTGCTGCTCTCCGGCGTGACCACGGTGGCCGATCTGTCCATGGCGCATCCCGGCTGGCTCGACCTGCTGGGCGAGAGCGGCATGCGGGTCTGCATCGCGCCGATGTTCCGCTCCGCCCGCTGGTTCACCCGGAACGGCCATGTCGTCGAGTATGAATGGGACGAGGCGGCCGGCGAGAAGGCGATGGGCGAGGCGCTGGGGCTGATCGAGCGCGCCGCGCAGCACCCCTCCGGCCGGCTGTTCGGCATGGTGGTGCCGGCGCAGATCGACACCTGCTCCGAGACGCTGCTGCGCGAGAGCTTCCAGGAGGCCCGGGCGCGCGGCGTGGCCTGGCAGATCCACGCGGCGCAATCGGTGGTCGAGTTCCACGAGATCACCCGCCGCCACGGGCTGACGCCGATCGGCTGGCTGGACAGCCAGGGCCTGCTGTCGGACCGCTCGATCATCGGTCACGGCATCTTCCTCGACGACCATCCGAGCACCCGCTGGCACACCGAGAACGACCTCGACCGGCTGGCGGCCACCGGCACCACCGTGGCGCATTGCCCGACGGTCTTCGCCCGGCGCGGCATCTCGCTGCAGCATTTCGGCCGCTACCGCAAGCGCGGCGTGAACATGGGCATCGGCACCGACACCTATCCGCACAACATGCTCGACGAACTGCGGCTGGTCTCCTACATCGCGCGCACCCAGTCGGGCGATCCGCGCAGCCTCAGCTCGACGGATCTGTTCGATGCCGCCACCATCGGCGGCGCAACGGCCCTGGGACGCGAGGATATCGGCCGGCTGGCCGCGGGATGCCGCGCCGATTTCGTCATGGTCGATGTCACCCACCCGATGATGCGCCCGGCGCGCGACCCGATGCGCAGCCTGATCTACGCCGCCGGCGACCGCGCCATCCGTGCCGTGCATGTCGATGGCGAGGCGGTGGTGCGGGACGGCAAGGTTCTGACCATGGATTACGAAGGCGCCGCCGCGCATCTGCATGAGGCGCAGAAGCGGATCATTGAACGGACGCCGCGGATGGACTGGGCGCACCGTTCGGCCGAGAAGATTTCCCCTCCCACTTTCCGATGGGCCTGATGCAACCGGATCTCCTGCGAATCGAAGGCCTTCGCACCGTCTTCAAGACCTCCTCCGGCCTGGTGCGCGCGGTGGACGGGGTCGATCTCTCCGTGCCGCGCGGCCGCACCCTCGGCATCGTCGGCGAGAGCGGTTGCGGCAAGTCGATGCTCTCCCTGTCCATCATGCGGCTGGTGCCGCCGCCCGGCCGGACCACGGAAGGTCGTGTGCTCCTGGAGGATCGAAACCTGCTCGATCTGTCCACCGCCGAGATGCGGCAGGTGCGCGGCGGGCAGATCGCCATGATCTTCCAGGAACCGATGACCAGCCTCAACCCGGTGCACAGCGTGGGCCGGCAGCTGGTCGAGGCGATGCGCGTGCACGCGCCGAAGGACAACGCGGCCAGCCTGAAGGAACAGGCCATCGCCGCGCTGAAGCGTGTCCGCATCCCCTCGCCGGAGCGGCGCTTCGACGAGTATCCGCATCAGCTCTCGGGCGGCATGCGGCAGCGCGTGATGATCGCCATGGCGCTGGCCTGCCGGCCCCGCCTGCTGATCGCCGATGAGCCGACCACCGCGCTCGACGTCACGGTGCAGGCGCAGATCCTCGACCTGCTGCGCGAGTTGCAGCAGGACACCGGCATGTCGATCATCCTGATCACCCACGATCTCGGCGTCGTCGCCGAGATGGCCGACGAGGTCGCGGTGATGTATGCCGGCCGCGTTGTCGAGCGCACCGCCGCGCGCGCGCTCTTCGAGGACCCGCAGCATCCCTATACGCTGGGCCTGCTGGGGTCCGTGCCGCGCCTGGACGAGGAGCGCGAGCGGCTGCTTGCCATCGACGGCGCCGTGCCGCCGCCCTTCGCCTTCCCCGAGGGCTGCCGCTTCAACCCGCGCTGCCCCTTCGCCATCGCGCCCTGCCGGACGGAGATGCCGCTGCTGCGGGAGGTCGCCCCGGGCCACGAGGTGGCCTGCCTGCGCGCGCCGGTCGAGGAGTCCCTGGCCCTGGAGACGGCGGCATGAGCGCGCTTCTCGAGGTGGATGGCCTCGCCAAGCACTATCCGGTGAAGAAGGGCCTGCTGCTGCAGAAGCAGGTCGGCGCGGTGCGGGCCGTGGACGGTGTCTCCTTCACCCTGAACCGGGGCGAGACCCTGGCGCTGGTGGGCGAATCCGGCTGCGGCAAGTCGACCACGGCGCGGCTGGTGCTGCGCCTCATCGAGCCCTCCGCCGGCCGCATCCGTTTCGACGGCCAGGACGTCACGAAGGTCGATGGCGGTGCCATGCGCGCGCTCCGGCGGCGCATGCAGATCGTGTTTCAGGACCCCTATGCCAGCCTCAATCCGCGCCTGACGGTGGGTGACGCCATCGCCGAGCCGATGGCGGTGCACGGCATTGGCAACGAGGCCAGCCGCCGCGCCAAGGTGCAGGAACTGCTCGCCCTGGTCGGGCTGCGGCCCTTCCACGCCGACCGCTATCCGCACGAATTCTCCGGCGGGCAGCGCCAGCGCATCGGCATCGCGCGCGCCCTGGCGGTGGAGCCCGACCTCGTCGTCTGCGACGAGCCGGTCTCCGCGCTGGATGTCTCGATCCAGGCGCAGGTCGTCAACCTGATGAAGGATCTGCAGGCCCGGCTCGGCCTCTCCTACCTCTTCATCGCGCACGATCTCGCCGTGGTGAAGCACATGGCCGACCGCATCGCGGTGATGTATCTCGGTGCGGTGATGGAGGTCGGCGAGAAGCGCGCCCTCTTCGCCAGGCCGCGGCATCCCTATACCCGGGCGCTGCTGGCCGCCATCCCGCACCCCGATCCGTCGCGGCGCGGCCGCGTGACGCCGCTCGGCGGCGACGTGCCGAGCCCGATGGCGGTGCCGCCGGGCTGCCGGTTCCACACCCGTTGCCCCTTCGCGCAGGATCGCTGCCGCAGCGAGGTTCCGGCGCTGCGGGATCTGCAGGGGCAGCAGGTGGCCTGCCATTTCGCGGAATCCCTGCCGGATCCCGGCCTCGACTATTCCGGCGGCCTCACCGAGGCGGCGGCGAAACGCCTCGCGCTCTACGACGCGGCGCGGCGCAAGGCGGCGGCCTGAGCCGGCGGAGGGCTCGGGCCAGCGGGATCAGGCCGGCGGCATCAGCGCCTCCAGCCTGGCCCGCATCTCCTCCGGCAGCGGTGTCGCGCGGCGTGTCGCGGCGTCGATCAGCACCACCGTGCCTTCGCCGGTCGCGGCGCAGAGCGCGCCCTGGAAGACCGCCTGGCCGGTGGTGAAGGAGGAGCGGCCGATGCCGGTGATGGCGGTGCCGATCTCGATCGGACCCAGCTCGCGCAGCTCGGCGGTGAAGTCGATGGCCATGCGGGCGATGACGAAGTAGCTCTCCGGCCCGCGGATCAACTGGTCCATCAACTCCACCCGGGCGGTCTCGAAATAGGTCGAGTAGACGGCATTGTTGACATGCCCGAGCCGGTCGGTGTCGCCGAAGCGCACGCGCTCGGCGGTCCAGAAGCCATAGGTCGCGCGCTGCTTCAGCCGGGTGTCGTTGGGCATGGGGTCTCCCTGTGTCGCGGGGGGCGCAGCATGCGGCGCTGGCGTGGCGCTGTCAGCCCCCTGCCGGAAGGGTCCGGCCTTCCTCCAGCATGCGCAGCACCGCGCCGGCGGCGGCCTCGCTCGGCAGCCCCTCGGGCGGGCGCAACCGGTCCAGCAGGTGGCGGAAGCGGTCGCGCTGCGCGGCGGCGGCGGCGGGGTCGGTCAGCAGGCGGATCAGCGCGGCCGAGAGCAGCGCCGGCGTGCATCGTTCCTGCAGATACTCGGGCACGATCTCGGCATCGGCCAGCAGGTTGACGATGCTGACGAAGCGCACCTTCAGCAGCCGCCGCGCGATCATCGCCGAGACCGGGTTGACCCGGTAGCCCACCGCCATCGGCACGCCCGCCAGCGCCACCTCCAGCGAGGAGGTGCCCGACTTGATCAGCCCGGCCCCCTCGCTCTCCCGGGCGGCGGCGAAGGCGTCGTACTTCTCCGCGACCCCCCGGAGCAGCAGGGGGGCCGGGGACCAGCGCGCCGTCACCGCCCGCACCTCCTCCTCCACCGGCCCGGCCAGCGGCACGACGGGGCGAAGGCGCGGCACGGCCGCGGCGGTACGGGCCAGGGCCTCGCCGAAGACCGGCAGCAGCCGCCCGGTCTCGCTGCGGCGGCTGCCGGGCATGACCAGCAGGACGCGGTCCTCCGGCGAGAGCCCGTGCGCGGCGCGGAAGCGCGCCGCATCGCCCCGGTCGGCGCCCGATTCCAGGATGGAGTGGCCGACGAAGGTGACGGGGATGCCGGCCTTCTCGAAGAAGGGCGGCTCGAAGGGCAGCAGGGCGAGGATGCGGTCCACCTCGTGCGCGATGCGCTTCACCCGCCCCGGCCGCCAGGCCCAGACCTGCGGCGCGACATAATGCAGCACGGGGAAGCCCAGCGGCTTCACCCGCCGCGCCACGCGCAGGGTGAAGCCCGGACTGTCGATGGTGACGACGAGCGCCGGGCGGCGCGCCCGGATGTCGGCCACCGTCTCCTCGAGGCGCCGGGCGAGCCGGCGCAGGTTGGGCAGCACCTCCATCAGCCCCATCAGCGCCAGTTCGCGCATCGGGAAGAGGCTGGGCACGCCCTGCTCCGCCATGCGCTCGCCCCCCACGCCGGCGAAGGCGAGGTCCGGCCGGCGGCGGCGCAGCGCCGCGACCAGCCGGGCGCCCAGCATGTCGCCGGAGGCCTCGCCGGCGACCAGATAGACCAGCGTCACGCGAAGGCGGCCGGCGTGGCGGCGGGGAAGCGGCCCGCGGGCCAGTCGCGGTGGTTGAACACCGCCCCCTCGCGCCGCACGGTCGCGATCCGCGCCGGGTCGAGATCGGCCAGCAGCCATTGCGGCCTGTCCGGCACCCCCTCGGTGATCACGCCATCCTCCGGGAAGCCGCGGTCGATCGGGCCGAGGACGGCGGCACGGCCTCGGTTGCGGTCGAGCGCCGCCGACCATGGCGCCTCGCCCACCGTCGGGCTGACCGCGACGAAGCACTGGTTCTCCAGCGCGCGCGCGGCGGCGGAGACCCGGACCCGGTTGAAGCCGTGCGGCGTGTCGGTACAGGAGGGGGCGAGGATCAGCCAGGCGCCGGCCTCGACCTGTGTGCGGACGTGGTCGGGGAACTCGCTGTCGTAGCAGATGGAGATGCCGATCCGGCCCCAGGGGGTGTCGAAGACGCGCGGTGGCGCGCCGGCCGTGACGCCCCAGCGCTCCGCCTCGAAGCGGGTCATGGCGTGCTTGTCCTGGAAGGCCAGGCGGCCGTCGGGCGCGATCAGGGGCGCGCGGTTGCGGACGGCGCCGTCGGCGTCGCGCTGGGGCAGGGTGCCCGGCAGCAGCCACAGGCCGGCGGCCATGGCCGCCTCGCGCATGCGGTCCAGGATCCGCGGCGCGGCCTCGACCATGGCGGCCAGCTCCTCCGCCTCCCCGGCCGGCGCCTTGCCGGCCAGGGCGGAGCCCAGCTCGACGCAGGCATATTCCGGCAGCACGGCGAGACCGGCGCCCTGGTCGCGGGCCTCGGCCAGCCAGCGGTCGAGCTTGGCGCCCCAGCTCGCGACACTGTCCGGCCGCTCCACCGGATACTGCATCAGGGCGAGGCGAAGGGCGGTCATGGCAGGGGCGCTCCGGCGATCGGCTTCATCCAGAAGCTCAGCTCATGCGGGATCTCCGCCGCGCCGCCGGGCTCGCGCCAGGTCATGCGGCAGGTGAGGGCGGGGTAGGACGTGTAGCCGCGCCTGCGCCAGAAGCCGTCGAGCGGGACATAGGCGGCGGGGCGGCGCGGATCGGCCGGATCGCGGCGCACGGCGCAGAAGGTGGCGAAATCGGCCCCCAGGCGCGCGGCCTGCGCCTCGCGCAGCGCGAAGAATCGCAGCCCCGCGCCCTGGCCGCGCCAGGCGGGCAGCAGGACGCTCTCGCCGAAGTAGCAGAAGCGCGCCGGGTCGAGGCCGGCCGCCAGGAAGGTGTCGCGCACCGGCCCGTGCGTACCGGCCAGGGGTTCGCAGGTGGCGGCGCCGACCGGCTGCTCGCCGTCGAAGGCCACGATCACCGCCGCGCCGGGCGTTTCGGCATAGCCGCGCAGATACTTCGCCTCATGGGCCTCGTCGCCCTCGTAGAGATAGGGCCAGTCGCGGAAGACGGCGATGCGCAGGCGGCCGAGCTCCGGCAGCCAGGGCCGCAGATCGGCGCCATGCAGGGTCCTGAAGCGGAGGGTCGAAGGTCGCATGGCTTCCAGATAGGCCGGAAGCGCCGCCGGGTCACGTGCCGGCGGGCAGGGCGGCCAGGCCGGGCCCTCGACAAGCGGGGGGGCGCGGCTAGCCTGGGCGGAGACACGGCGAGAAGGAGAAAGCCATGCTCCCACGACGCGAGGCCCTGACGCGCGCCATCGCCCTGGCCGGGCTCGCCGGCCTGGTCCCGGCCTGCGCCGCGCCCGGGGCGGAGACGCCCGCCGGCCCGGCCGGCCCCGATCAGGAGCCGGAGAGCCTGGACTGGCGCCTGGTCCGCCTGGGGGACGAGCCGGTGGCGACGGGACCCGGGCAGCGCGAGGCCTCCCTGCATCTCGACGCCCGGACGGGGCGGGCCAGCGGATCGGGCGGCTGCAACCGCTTCACCGGCGCCTTTCGCCGCCAGGGCGGCCGGCTGACGCTCGGCCCGCTCGCCGCCACCCGCATGGCCTGCCTCGACCCGGCGGCGGGCCGGACGGAGACGCGCTTCCTGGCGGCGCTGGAGGCCACGGCCGCCTATCGTATCGCCGGACGCCGGCTGACCCTGCTGGATGCCGCCGGCGCGCCGCTCGCCGTCCTGGAGGAGGCGACGAAGCGGTAGGACGGGCCCGGCCGCCCGGGCTCGCCACCTGGGCTCGCCACCCGGGCTCCGCCTGGCTTAGAGAGAGCGCATGAAACGCCTTCGCATCACCCGCCGCCACCTGCCGCTGCTGGCCTCCGGCCTGCTTGCGGCGCCTGCCACCCTGCGCGCCGCGGAGTGGCCCGACCGGCCCCTGCGGCTGATCGTCCCCTTCACGCCGGGGGGCATCACCGACATCGCCTCCCGCCTCATGGCCGAGGCGATGAACGGGCCGCTGGGCCGCCCGGTGGTGATCGAGAACCGCCCCGGCGCGGGAGGCAATATCGGCATGGCCGCCGCCATCCAGGCCGAGCCGGACGGCTACACCCTGTTCCACGGCACCGTCGCCACCCATGCCATCAACCCGGTCATCTATCCGGAGGCGAAGCTCGACCCGATGAAGGACCTGGCGGCGCTGGGGCTGATCGGCTCGCTGCCCAACGTGCTGCTGGTCAATCCGAAGAAGCACGATATCCGCAGCGTGGCCGAGCTGGTGGCGATGGCCCGGGCGAAGCCGGACCAGCTCACCTTCGGCTCCTTCGGCTCCGGCTCCTCCAGCCATTTCACCGCCGAGCTGCTGAACCGGCAGGCGGGGATGCGGACCATCCATGTCCCCTATCGCGGCAGCGCGCCGGCGATGACGGCGCTGATCGCGGGCGAGACCGACTTCTCCTTCGACAGCCTGCCGACCGCCGTGCCGCATATCCGCACCGGCGCGGTCCGGGCCCTCGCCGTGACCTCCGCCCAACGCGCCGTCCAGCTGCCCGATGTGCCGACCATGCAGGAGGCCGGGGTGGCGGATTACGACTTCAGCCTTTGGATGGGCCTCTTCACCCAGTCCAGGGTGCCGGCGCCGATCCTCGCCCGGCTTCGCGACGCCATGGAGACCGGGCGCCGCGACCCGCGCCTGCGCGTGCGGCTGACCGAGCAGGGCGTCACCGTCTCCGACCTGCCGGCCACCGAGCTGGACGCCTTCCTGGCGCGGGACGTACCCCGGCTCAGCCAGGCGGCCCGCGACCTGGGGCTGAAGGCCGACTGAGCCGGCGAGGCCTCACTCGGCGTAGATCATCTTCCGCGTCATGCCGCCGTCGGCGATGAACTCGCCGCCGGTGACGAAGCCGGCCTCCGGCCCCACCAGCCAGGCGACGAGGCCGGCGATGTCCTCCACCCGGCCGACCCGTCCGGCCGGGTGCTGGGCATGGTCCTCGGGGCGCAGCGCCTCGCCCGACACGTCGATCCAGCCGGGGCTGACGCAGTTCACCCGCACCGCCGGGCCGAGGCTGACGGCGAGGGCATGGGTCAGCGCCATCAGCCCGCCCTTGCTGGCCGAATAGGATTCCGTATCCGGCTCGGACATGTGCGCCCGTGTCGAGGCGATGGTGACGATGCTGCCACGGCTGGCCCGCAGCAGGGGCTCGGCGGCGCGCGCCAGCAGGAAGGCGCTGGTAAGGTTGGTGTCGAGCACCTTCCGCCAGGCCTCCAGGGTGAGCTCGGCCAGCGGGCGGCGCACCATGATGCCGGCATTGCAGACCAGCGCGTCGAGGCGGCGCTCCCGCTCCGCCACGCCGTTCAGCAGGCCCGTCACCGTTGCCTCGTCGGCGACATCGGCGAGGACATGGCGGGTGCCGGCCTCGCCGGGCCGGAGATCGGCGGTGACGACCCGCCAGCCATCCCGCCGCAGGCGGGCCGCGATGCCGGCACCGATGCCATGCGCGCCGCCGCTGACCAGGGCGACGGGAGATTCCCGGTCCATGCTCATGCGTCCCTCACATCAGCGGGGCGTAGCGGGCCACCTCGGTGAAGATGTCGCGCACCGCCTCCAGCAGGCTGCGGTTCAGCTCCTGCATGTCCGCCACCTGGTCGATGCGGGGCTGCGCCCGCTCCAGCTCGGCCGGCGCCAGCAGGAGGGGAAAGAGGCCGGCGGCTCGCGTCAGGCCGATCAGCAGGGAATCATGCGGCTCCGGCACGGCGTCGTTGAAGATCACCGCCATCACCCGGCCCTTCACCTCGCGCTCCTCCTTGTCGGAGATCAGCGGATAGCGCCGCTCGGCGAAGATCCAGAGGAAGCGGCCTTCCTCCATCTTCAGGATGCCGCGCCGCACCAAGCGGTCGAAATAGGCGTCCCGGAAGCGGTCGGCATCCTTGGCCAGGGTCTCGATCCACCAGCGGCTGTCCTGCGGCTCCGCCTCGGCCTGGATGCGGCCCAGCACCTCGTCCAGCACCTCGTCGCCGACGGGGGCTGGATTGGCGATGGTCAGCCGCGCCGGCGCCGTGCGGATGCGCTCCTGCAGCGCCAGCTCGGCCAGGATGGCGCCGACCAGGGCGTAATCCCCGGAAGGGGCGGCGCGGTCGATCAGACGCCCGGTTTCGTCGTCGAGCATGAGGAGAAGGATCTCCTCCGGCATGGTCAGGCGCATGGCGGCAACTCCGGTTCTGGCCCAGCTTACGCGAAGCTAAGGCCGGGCCGGGGACGAAAGTTGCCCGCAGGCGGCCTCGGCCGGGTGGCGACGTCAAGGGCCCGCGAGGTGACCGCCGATCCTAGGCGGGGTCCGGTCCGGCCGCCGCGCAAAAGGCGGCGAGGCCGTCCTCGATCACCCGCCGCGGCAGGCCGCGCAGGATGAAGACGAGGAGGGAGCGGCGCGGCATCCCGACGGGCCAGGCCGCCAGTGTCCTGGGCCGGTGCCAGACGGACTGCACGCCATGGATGACCACCGGCCGCTCCTGGCCCCGCAGGTCCAGGATGCCCTTGACCCGCAGAACGGCCTCGTCCCGCGTGACGCTCAGCATCTCCAGCCAGGTGGCCAGGCCCTCCCAGGGCAGGGGCTGATCGTATTGCAGGCAGAAGCTGTGGATCTCGTCGCCATGGCGGTTGGGGTCGTGCCCGTGATGGTGGTGGCCATGCCCGTGCCCATGCCCGTGCCCGGCATGCTCCGCCCCGGCCCAGGCGGCGGCGTCGAGCCAGGCGCGGGGCGGAGTGGCGAGGGCAGGATCGAAGGGGCCGAGGCGAAGCAGCGCGGCGGGGTCCAGCGCGCCGTCCCGCACCGGCAGCGGCACGGCGCCGGGATTGAGTGCGCGCAGCCTCGCGCGCAGCCTGTCCAGTCCGTCTCCGGAGGCCAGCTCGGCCTTGCTGATGAGCAGCCGGTCGGCCACCGAAACCTGCCGCGCGGCCTCGGGCTGCCGCTCCAGCGTGGCCAGGCCGTTCACCGCGTCGACCAGCGTCACCACGCCATCGAGCACGAAATGCCGCTGGATGGCGGGATCGGCCATCAGCGTCTGCAGGATCGGCAGCGGATCGGCGAGGCCCGTGGTCTCGATCAGCACGCGCCGCAGCGGCGTGCCGGCTTCGGCGCGGTCCGCCAGCCGCGCCAGCGCCGCCGAGAGATCGCCGCGGATGGTGCAGCAGAGGCAGCCCGCCTGCAGCAGCACCGCCTCCCGGTCCAGCGTCTCGACCAGAAGGTGGTCCAGCCCGACCTCGCCAAACTCGTTGATCAGCACCGCGGTGCCGGCCATCTCCGGCTGGCGCAGCAGGTGGTTCAGCAGCGTGGTCTTGCCGGCGCCGAGGAAGCCGGTCAGCAGCGTGACCGGCAGGGGAAAGCGCGTCGCCTCAGCGGCCATAGAGCACCGCCGGATCGACCTCGGGCGCGCTGATCGCCACCATCTCGCCCTCGCGCAGCGCCTGGTAGAAGCAGGACCGCCGCCCGGTGTGGCAGGCGACCCCCTCCTGCTCCACGAGGGCGAGCAGGGCATCGCCGTCGCAGTCCAGCCGCAGCTCGACGAGGCGCTGGGTCTGGCCGGAACTCTCGCCCTTGCGCCAAAGCGCGTTGCGGCTGCGGCTGAAATAGACCACACGTCCGCTGGCCAGCGTCTCCTCGACCGCCTCGGCGTTCATCCAGGCCAGCATCAGCACCTCGCCGGTGTCATGCGCCTGGGCGATGGCAGGGACCAGCCCTGCCTCGTTGAAGCGGAGCGCGGCCAGGAAGCGGGCGCGGGCGGCGGAATCGGTGACCGGCATGGGGGCGGCTCCTCAGGACTGCTGCCGTTACTATATAACCTCAGACAGCAGGAGGAGAGGGCCGATGGCGACAGGGCAGGGCGGCGCGACGGAGATGAATACCGCCATGCAACGCGCCCTGGCGGCGGCCGAGGCGCGCTGCCTCCGGGCCGGGGCGCAATTGACGGAATTGCGGCGGCAGGTGCTGGCGCTGGTACTGGAGGCCGAGCAGCCGCTCGGCGCCTATGCGCTGCTGGACAGGCTGAAGGCCCAGCGCCCGGGCGCCGCGCCGCCCACCGTCTATCGTGCGCTCGATTTCCTGCTGGAGCAGGGGCTGATCCACAAGGTGGAGCGGCTGAACGCCTTCGTCGGCTGCGTCGAGGCGGAGCATGACCACGGGCACCACCAGCACCCGCCGCAGTTCCTGATCTGCCGCACCTGCGGCGCCACGGTCGAGCTCAGCGACCATGCCGTGGCGCACGCCCTGGCCGATGCGGCGCGGCGCGTCGGCTTCCAGGTGGCGAATGCGACGGTGGAGGTGGAAGGCCTCTGCGCCCGCTGCACCGAGGCGGCGCCGGCGGGGTGAGGCCCTCCGGCCTCAGTTGCCTTCCTCGCCCTTCTCGGTCCTCAGGTAGAAGAGCAGCAGCGAACGGCCGGTGACGGTGTAGGTCTCGCCGATGTCGAAGCTGTCCTCGTGGTCGGTCTCGGTCCCGAAGATATTGGTGTCGAGCAGCCGGACCCAGGCCTTGCCGTCGGCGATCGCGGGCAGGGTGAAGTCCACCGCGTCGTGATAGGCGTTCAGGACCAGCAGCAGCGTCTGGTCGTGACCGGCGACGCGGATGTTGCTCTCCTGCGCCCGCCCGTCGAAGACGCGGGCGAAGCAGCGGGTGTTGGGATCGTCCCAGTCGGCGGCGTCCATCTCCTCGCCCGAGGGCTTGTACCAGGACAGGCCCTTGACCCCGCTCGCCTCGTCGAACTCGCCCGAGAGGAAGCGCGCGCGGCGCAGCACGGGGAAGCGGTTGCGGAGCCGCGCCAGGCGGCGAGTGAAGGCGACCAGCCGCTCGCCCTTCTCGTCGAGATCCCAGTTCAGCCAGGAGATCTCGTTGTCCTGGCAATAGGCGTTGTTGTTGCCCTGCTGGGTGCGGCCGAACTCGTCGCCGGCGAGCAGCATCGGCGTGCCCTGGCTGAGGTAGAGCGTGGCCAGCATGTTGCGGATCTGCCGCTCGCGCACGGCGTTGATCTCGGGGTCGTCGGTCGGGCCCTCGACGCCGTAATTGTAGGAGTAGTTGTGCGAATGGCCGTCCCGGTTCTCCTCGCCGTTCGCCTCGTTGTGCTTCTCGTTGTAGGTGACGAGGTCGTTCAGCGTGAAGCCGTCATGCGCCGCCAGGAAGTTGATGCTGGCCCAGGGGCGGCGGCCATGATGGTTGAACAGATCGGCCGAGCCGGAGAGGCGGTTGCCGAGATCGGCGGCCTTGCCCTCCTCGCCCACCCAGAAGGCGCGCACCGTGTCGCGGTACTTGTCGTTCCATTCCGCCCAGCCGGGCGCGAAATTGCCGACCTGGTAGCCGCCGGGGCCGATGTCCCAGGGCTCGGCGATCAGCTTGACATCGGCCAGCACCGGGTCCTGCTGGCAGGCCTTGAGGAAGGCGGACTGGTCGTCGAAACCGTGCGGCTCGCGCGCCAGGATGGTGCCGAGGTCGAAGCGGAAGCCGTCGACATGCATCTCGTTCACCCAGTAGCGCAGGCTGTCCATCACCATCTGCAGCACGCGCGGATGCGACAGGTTCACCGTGTTCCCGGTGCCGGTATCGTTGATGTAGTAGCGCTTCTGGTCGGGCAGCAGGCGGTAGTAGCTGGCGTTGTCGATGCCCTTGAAGGAGAGCGTCGCGCCCCGCTCATTGCCCTCGGCCGTGTGGTTGTAGACCACGTCCATGATGACCTCGAGCCCGGCATCGTGCAGCCGGGCCACCATCTCCTTGAACTCGGCGAAGGCGAAGTCCTGGTTGCGGGCATAGCGCCGGGCCGGGGCGAAGAAGCCGATGGAGTTGTAGCCCCAGTAGTTGGTCAGGCCCTTGTCCAGCAGGTAGTCGTCGTTGATGAAGAAGTGGATCGGCAGCAGCTCGACCGCCGTCACGCCGAGCGACTTGATGTGCCGGATCATCTCCCGGCTCGACAGGGCGGAATAGGTCCCCTGGCGCTCGGGCGGGATCAGGGGGTGGCGCTTGGTGATGCCCTTGACATGGGTCTCATAGACGATGGTGCGCTCCCAGGGGATGCGCGGCCGCCGGTCGTCGCCCCAGGTGAAGGCCGGGTCCACCACGCGGCACTTCGGCATGAAGGGGGCGCTGTCGCGCTCGTCGAAGGAGAGATCCTCCGCCTCGTGCCCGATGGTGTAGCCGAACAGCGCGTGGTCCCACTTCAGCTCGCCCACGTGGGACAGGGCATAAGGATCCAGCACCAGCTTGTTGGGGTTGAAGCGGTGCCCCTGCTCGGGCTCGTAGGGCCCGTGCACGCGATAGCCGTAGATGGTGCCGGGACGCGCATCGGGCAGGAAGCCGTGGAACACCTCGTTGGTGTATTCCGGCAGCTCGATCCGCTCCAGCTCGGTCTCCCCCTTGTCGTCGAACAGGCAGAGCTCGACCTTCGTCGCATGGGCGGAGAAGAGGGCGAAGTTCACCCCCAGCCCGGTCCAGCTCGCCCCCAGCGGATTGGGACGGCCTTCGGTGATGCGGGACTTGTTGATGGCAGGCGGCACTGTGGACCCCTCGGTGAGAGCGCGGGGTTAAGACGCGCGAGAGGCCGCGAAGTTGCCGCCCGCCCGCCGGCCGGGCGCTCCCGTCAGCGTCGCGGCAGGCTGTCGAGCCCGGCCGAGAGGTCGGCGATCAGGTCGCCCACCTCCTCGAGCCCGATGTGGAAGCGCACCGTCGGTCCTTCCAGCACGCCGAGGCTGGTCGCGGTGCGGGTGATGTAGTTGGTGGTCGGCAGCGCCAGGCTCTCATAGCCGCCCCAGGAGGCGCCGATGCCGAAGAGCTTCAGCCCGTCCACCATGGCGTCGATCTCCGCGGCGCTGTAGCGCGGCTGGAAGACCACACCGAAGAGCGAGCAGGCCCCGGTGAAGTCGCGCTGCCACAGGGCGTGCTGCGGGTGGCTGGGCAGGGCCGGATGCAGCACGCGGGCGACCTCGGGCCGGCCCTCGAACCAGCGCGCCACGGCGAGCCCCGCCTCCTGCTGGTGGCGCAGCCGCACCGCCATGGTGCGCAGCCCGCGCAGCGCCAGCCAGCAATCGTCGGGGCTGGCATAGTGGCCGATCTCGCGCGCGGCATTGGCGACGATCGCCCAGTCCGCCTCGCTGTTGACCGTGACGCTGCCCAGCAGCACGTCGGAATGACCGCCGACATACTTGGTCAGCGCCTGGATCGAGACATCGACGCCCTTGGTGAAGGGCTGGAAGTGGTGGATGCCCCAGGTGTTGTCCATCAGCACCTTGATGCCGTGGTCGTGCGCCACCGCGGCGAGCGCCGGGATGTCCTGCATCTCGAAGGTGTGGCTGCCCGGGCTCTCCGTGTAGAGAACGCGGGTCTCGGGCCGGATCAGCGCGCGCAGGTCCTCAGGCGTGATCGCCGGATCGTAATAGGTGGTCTCGATGCCGAAGCGCTTCAGCATCCCGTTCGCGATGCGCCGCGTGGGGCCGTAGACCGAATCCGGGATCAGGCAATGCTCGCCGGACTTCAGATAGGCCATCAGCGGCAGGGTGCAGGCGGCGAGGCCGGTGCCGAGGATGAGCGCGCGGCTGCCGCCCTCGATGCCGGCGATCATGTCCTCCAGGGCGTAATGCGTCGGCCCCCCGGCGGTGCCGTAGGTCATCACCTGCTCGAGCGCCCGGGCGTTCAGCGTGCCGCGCTCGGCGCAGGAGGGGTAGAGCACCGTCGAGCCCCGATGGACCGGCGGGTTGACGAAGCCATGCGCGCGGGTGCCGGCGCGGCCCTCATGCGAGAGGCGTGTGGCGAGACCGTAGGGGCGGGCCTTCGGCGGCAGGTCGTGGGGCATCAGCGGGTGGTCTCTTTGGGGGTCTCGGGCCGGGCGGCCCATTCGGTCCAGGAGCCGTCATAGACGGCCGGCTCCGGCAGGCCGGCGCGGACCAGGCCGAGCGCCAGGATGCAGGCGGTGACGCCGGTGCCGCAGGAGGTGACGAGCGGCCGGCCGCCATCCGCCCCGGCGGCGGCGAAGCGGGCGCGCAGCGCCTCGGGCGGCAGCATGGTCTGGTCGGCGGCCAGCATCTCGCTGGCCGGCACGCTGGCGGCGCCGGGCATATGCCCGGAGGGCAGGCCGGGGCGCGGCTCGGGCGCCGTGCCGTCGAAGCGGCCCTTCGGCCGTGCATCGAGGATCAGCGCCGAGCGCTCGGCGATGGCCCGCTTCACGTCGCCGATGCCGGCGAGGCGGCGGGCGATGAGGTCGGGCCGGAAGGCCTGCGCCGGGCGGGCGCGGGCGGGGCCGCTCTCGGTCGCGCGGCCCTCAGCCAGCCATTTCGGCAGGCCGCCATCCAGCACCGCCACCTTCTCGTGCCCGAAGAGGCGCAGCAGCCACCAGCCGCGCGCCGCCGAGGCCAGCCCCTTCTGGTCGTAGAAGACGACGCGGCTGTCATTGCCGATGCCGAGGGCGCCGAACTGGCGCGCGGCGCGGCCCGGCGTCGGCGCCATGTGCGGCAGGTCGGTCTCGGGATCGGCCACGGCGTCGATGTCGAAGAAGCCGGCGCCCGGCAGATGCGCCCGCTCGAACTCGGCCAGCCCGTCCTTCGGCTCGTTCGGCAGGTACTTGGTGGCGTCGAAGACCAGGAGATCCGGCGCGCCCAGCTCGGCGGCCAGCCATTCCGTGGAAACCAGATCCTGCATGACGGTCACTCCCAGGGTCATCCTTCCAGCGTCAGGTAGACACGCCGGTTCTGCCTGCCCTTGTTCTCGAGCTTGCTGACGGTGACCGGCCCGATCTCGCCGGTGCGGGCGACATGCGTGCCGCCGCAGGGCTGCAGGTCCACCGGCGCCGCCGGATCGCCGATGCAGACCAGCCGCACCCGCCCCGAGCCGCGCGGCGGCTGCACCGAGAGGGTGCGCACCAGCGAGGGATTGGCCTCCAGCTCGGCATCGCTGATCCAGCGCTCGCTCACCGCGTGGTCGGCGGCGGCCAGGGCCGTCAGCCGCTCGCTCAGCCATTCCTTCGTCGGCGGCTCCGCCAGGTCGAAATCGAGGCGCGACCTCTCCACCCCGATCTGCCCGCCGGTGACGCCGGCGCCGGGGATCAGGCTGCAGAGCAGGTGCAGGCTGGTGTGCATCCGCATCAGCCGGTGGCGGCGGCCCCAGTCCAGCGCGACGGTCACCTCGGTCCCGGGGGCGGGCAGGTCGGCGCCCTCGGCCGGCAGGTGCAGCACGGTGCCCTCAGGCCCCTTCACCGCATTGGCCACCGCCATCGTGCCGCCCGCCCAGGCGAGCTGCCCGGCATCGCCCGGCTGGCCGCCGCCCTGGGCATAGAACACGGTCCGGTCCAGCACGACGCCCTCCGGGCCGGCGGCGAGCACGCGGGCGGCGCAGTCCCGCGCATAGGGGGTCTCGCGGAACAGCAGTTCGGTCATCGGGCGGTCCATTCCTCGGTCAGGCGGGGCGCGTTGATCTGCAGCCACATCAGGCAGAGGGCGGCGGTGACGTTGCGGATCTCGCCGCGCGCCAGCATCGCCAGCGCCTGCTCCAGCGGCAGGACGAGGACGCGCGTCTCCTCGCCCTCGCTCTCCAGCCCGCGCGTGCCGGCGAGGCCGGGCTCCGGCAGCGGGCAGCGGCCGCAGTAGAAGTGCATGCGCTCGTCGCAGCCGCCCTGCATCAGCATGAACTCGCCGATCTTCTCGATGTGGTCGGGGGTGAAGCCGGTCTCCTCGGCCACCTCGCGCCGGCCGGCCGCGGCCGGGTCCTCGCCGGCCTCCAGCAGCCCGGCGGGGCATTCGATCATCATCGGTTCCTCGCCCGCCGCCAGCGCCGGCAGGCGGAACTGCTCGATCAGCGCGACGCGCCCGCTCCAGGGGTCGTAGGGCAGCAGCACCACGCCCTGGCCGCGCCGCCACATCTCCCAGGTCAGCAGGGCGGAGGGCGTGCCGTCGGAGCGGCGATAGCGGAAGCGGACGATCTGCAGGGCGAAGCGCCCGGACCAGACAACCTCGTCGCTTTCGGGGATATAGAGCGGGTGCGCCGGCACCGGCGGCGCCTTCGGCGGTCTGGCCTTCATGCGGCGGGCAGCCTAGCCTCGCGGGGAAACGCCGTAAACACATGAGCAGCACAGCAGAACCATGCCCCGCCGGGAACCCGCCCGGCGCCGAAGCGCAACGCGGGCTGATGGCCGCCCGCCGCCGCGCCATCCTCAGCGTGCTGGGCGCGGCCGCGACCTTCGCGCTCGCCGCCGTCGCCGTGAAGGCCCTGCAGGGCGCGATCCCGGTGATGCAGGTCATCCTGTTCCGCAATCTCTTCGCCATCCCGCCGCTCTTCCTGCTGGCCATGGCCACCGCGCCGGCGGGCGGGCCGAGGGGGTTCGGGCTGCTGGCCACGCGTCGGCCCTGGTCCCATGCCCAGCGCATCCTCTATGGCCTGATCGGCATGTTCGGCAGCTTCTACGGCTACATGCACCTGCCGCTGGCCACCGTGACGGCGCTCGGCTTCACCATGCCGCTCTTCCTCACCGCGCTGTCCATCCCGCTGCTCGGCGAGAAGGTGGGCTGGCGGCGCGCCAGCGCCGTGGCGGTGGGCTTCCTCGGCGTGCTGCTCATCATCCGCCCAGGCTCGGGCACGGGTCCGGGGACGGGGGAGACGGCGCTGCCGATGCTGGCCGTGCTGGCGGGGGCGGTGGCCTGGGCGCTGGCCATGATCACCATCCGCCGCATGGGGGCGAACGGGGAATCCGGGGCCACCATCGTGCTGTGGTTCGCGCTCGGCGGCACGCTGGTGGGCGGCGCCGCGGCGATACCGGGCTGGGTCTGGCCGGATGCGACGCAATGGGCCCTTCTGGCGGCGGTGGGGCTGATCTCCGCCCTGGCGCAACTGCTCATGACGGCGGCCTATCGCGGCGGCGAGACCACGCTGGTCGCGCCCTTCGAGTATTCCGGCATCCTCTGGACGATGAGCTTCGGCCTGTTCTTCTGGGGGGAGTGGCCGGTGGCGCTGGATCTGGCGGGAATCGCCGTGCTCATCGCCTCCGGCCTCTATATCTGGCACCGCGAGACCCGCGTGCTGCCCGCCGCCCGCGCCCAGGCCGCGGGGGCGGCCAACCCGCCTCAGGCCAGCCGCTTGGCGAACCAGAAACGGTCGTGACCGGCCGGCCGGCCTTCCAGCCGGCCGATCTCGGCATAGCCCAGGCCGCGGTAGAAGTCCGGCGCCTGGAAGCTGCTGCTGTGCAGGTGCACGCCGACACCACCCCGCGCCCGCGTCCAGTCCTCGGCGGCGGCCAGGAGGCGGCGGCCGATGCCCTGGCCGCGCAGCCCGGCATCGACCCAGAGCTTGTCCACATAGAGCCAGTCCAGCGCGTACTCCGCCACGAGCCCGGCCTGGACGGCGCCATCCGCGCCGCGCCAGACCAGGCAGAGAGGCGCCCGCTCGCGGGCATCGGCCCGCTCCGGCAGGGCGCCGGCGCGATGCTCGAGCAGGCCGGCCAGGACAGCCCGCTCCTCCGGCCCGCCGGGCTCGGCGATCTCCAGCCCGCTCATCCGCCGAAGCGCCCCCAGCCGGCCACCACCACCGTCAGCAGGCCCAGCGCAAGATTGGCCGTGACCAGCTTGCGGACCTTGTCGGCGGCCAGGGCGGCGGCCTCGTCACGCCTTTCGGCCAGGGCCGTCCGCATCGCCTTCCAGGGACCGAAGAAGACCGCCAGGAAGACCGCGGACATCAGCAATCCCGTCAGGTGCATGACGTGCACATGCCAGCCGGTGCCGGCGAAGCCGCCATACCAGCCGAAGAGCAGCGCATAGCCGGTGGCCAGCATGACCGGCATGGCATGCCAGACCACCAGGAAGAAGCGCCGGTGGGTGCCGGCGAGCACCTGCAGCCGCTGCGGCCCCGGCAACCCGGCCAGGCTCGGCCGCAGCGCCAGGATGGCGAAGGCCATGCCCCCCACCCAGAGCACGGCACCCAGCAGGTGCAGCACGTAGATCAGCGTCATTCCCGTCATCATCGTCCCTTCCCGTCCCGCTCCTGCGCGGCGCGCAGGACGGCGCGGGTCACCGCCCGCGCCTCCGTGGCCGCCGTACCACGGGGCGCCGCCTCCGCCACCCCCAGCCCCTGGGCGAAGGCGCTGGCGAAGGCGGTCCGGTTGCCCAGCGCGGGCTCCAGCAGCGGCAGGCCGCGGGCCCGGATCTGGGCGATGACCTCATCCCGCAGCCGGCCGCTGGACGGCACCCGGTTGAGCACCAGCAGGGCGCGCCGGCCCTCCGCGGCGGCGAGGTCGAGCGTGCCCTGCATGGCCCAGAGGTCGGCCGGCGAGGGCTGCAGCGGCACCAGGACCAGATCCGCCGCGCGCATGGCGATCCGGGCATCGGTGTCGGCATGCGGCGGCGTGTCCAGGATCAGAACCTCGCTCTCCGCCTTCATCCGGTCGAGCGTCGCCGGCACGCGCCAGCCGGACGGCGCCTCGAAGGCCAGCGGCGCCGCCTCGGCGCGGCCCTGGCGCTCCTGGTGCCAGCGGGCCAGGCTCTGCTGCGGATCGGTGTCGAGCAGCGCCACCCGGGCGCCTTCCCGCGCCAGGGTGGTGGCCAGCGTCGCCGCCAGGGTGGACTTCCCGGCACCGCCCTTGCGCTGCGCGACCGTCACCACGAAGGCCATGGCGTGATTCCCCTCACTGTGCCGCCGCCATCCTGCCCGCGATGCGGCCCGGCGGCCAGCGATCCGCCGCCGCCGAAAGCGGGGCGCCGGCATGGACGCGGCGCCCGCGGCACCCCACACTTCGGGCGAACCGTTTGGAGGCTTGCGGCGATGACGATCGAGGACGTGACCCCCCGGGCCAGCTACGAGGCCCTGCACGACGATCCGGAGGCCATGCTGGTGGATGTGCGGACCGACGCGGAATGGACCTTCGTCGGGCTGGCCGACCTGTCGGAGGCAGGGAAGCAGCCGGTGCTGATCCCCTGGCAGCTCTATCCGTCGATGCAGGTCAACACCGCCTTCGCCGAGCATCTCCGCAAGGCCGGGCTGACGCCGCTGAACAAGCTCTACTTCCTCTGCCGCTCGGGGGCCCGCAGCCTGGCCGCCGCGCAGGCGGCCCGGGCGGCCGGCTTCGCCCAGTCCTTCAACGTCGCGGACGGCTTCGAGGGGCCACCGGATGCCGAGGGTCATCGCGGCATGGTGGCGGGCTGGAAGGCGGAGGGCCTGCCCTGGCGCCAGCGTTGAGCCACCCGCGCCGACGTCATGCCAGTTTCACCCCCGGCACCCGCGCTTCCGCCTAGCTTCCGCACCTGAGCTATGCCGCCGCCAGGGCGGAAGAGGAAGAGAGGCCATGGATACGATACCGGGTGTCGGTGAACAGGTGCTGGAAGGGCTGGAGGCCGCGCCCGGGCCTGCAGCCCTGCATGCGGTGCTGGCGCGGCTGATGACGGCGCTGGAGGAGGAGGCCTCCGCCACCGGCGAGGCCTGGGCCCTGTCCGGCCCGCGCGCGGAGGTCATTCCGGGGGCGCGAAACCTGGCCCGCTACCTGGCGCTGCGCCGGCGTGATCTGCGGCCGTTGCAGCGGGCGTTGATGCCGCTCGGCCTGTCCTCGCTGGGCCGGCTGGAGAGCCGGGTGGTGCCGAGCCTGCAGGCGGTGCGGGCGACGCTCGCCGTGCTTGCCGGCCTGCCGCAGCCCACCCGGCCGAGCATTGAGGACTTCTTCGCCGGGGAGAAGGCGCTCGCCCGGCACACCGCGCAGATCCTGGGTGAGGCCACGCCGCAGCGCCCGGTCGGCCTGCTCGTCACCTGCCCCTCCGAAGCGGCCGAGGCGCCCGACTTCCTGCTGGCCCTGGCGCGGCGCGGGGTGGAGGCAGTGCGTATCAACTGCGCGCATGACGACGCGGCCGCCTGGCTCCGCATGATCGGCCACGTGCGCAACGCTGAGGCGGTGACCGGACATCGGATGCGGGTGCTGATGGATCTGGCCGGCCCCAAGATCCGCACCGGGGTGCTGCGCCTGCCGAAGGAGGACAGGCGCGTGCGGCTCGGCGCGCTACTGGCCGTCGTCCCGCCCGGCGGGCTGGACGACCTGCCGCTGGACTTCACCGACTTCGCCGCCGAGTGCAGCCTCGCCGAGGCGGTCGGCATGGTCGAGCCCGGCCAGCGGGTGTTCGTCGATGACGGCAAGATCGGCGCCGTGGTGGAGCGGACCGAGCCCTGGGGGCTGGTCGCCCGCGTCACCCATGTGCCGGAGGACGGGGCGAAGCTGAAGGAGGAGAAGGGGCTCAATTTCCCAGATACCGCGCTGCGCTGCGCCGCCCTGAGCGCCAAGGACCATGAGGACCTCGACGTCGTCGCCCGCCATGCGGACGGTATCGGCTATTCCTTCGTGCAGTCGGGCGAGGATGTGCGCCTGCTGCAGCAGGAGCTGGCGGCGCGGCGCCCGGAGGACTGGCGCACCCTCTCGCTGGTACTCAAGGTGGAGACGACGCGAGCCGTCCGGGCCCTGCCGGAGATCGTGATGCGGGCCGCGGCGCAGCAGCCGACGGCGATCATGATCGCGCGCGGCGATCTCGCCGTGGAGATCGGCTTCGAGCGGATGGCCGAAATGCAGGAGGAGATCCTCTGGCTCGGCGAGGCGGCGCATATCCCGGTGATCTGGGCGACGCAGGTGCTGGAGAGCCTGGTGAAGAACGGCAAGCCGGTGCGCGGGGAGATGACCGACGCCGCCATGGCGGCGCGGGCGGAATGCATCATGCTGAACAAGGGTCCGCATCTCTTCGCGGCGATCGACGCGCTCGACGTCCTGCTGCGCCGCATGGGCGAGCATCAGCGCAAGAAGACCCCGCAGCTCCGCCGCCTGACCAGCTGGTAAGAAGCGGAGCCGCGGGAGGGTCAGTGCCCCCGGGCCTTGCGGGTCTCGGCGGCCTTGCGGGCGCTGGCTGAGCGCTCCGCCGCGGGACGCTCGGCCGAGGCCTTGCCGCCCAGCTCGCCGCCACGATGCGAGGCGGCGTTGCTGTCGGCATGCCCCCGGCCGGAGCCGCTTTTCTTTCCGCCGCCCTCGTCCTTGTTCACCGTGGCCCAGGCACGGCGCTCGGCCTCCTCCTCGGGGACGCCACGCGCCTCGTAGCTTTCCTCGATGTGCTCGGCCTTGCGCTTCTGCTTGTCGGTATAGGCGGATTTGTCGCCGCGCGGCATGACGTCTGCCCTCCTTGCCTGTGGCATCCGGAGGAGAAACGCGCCAGCGGCGGCGGGTTTGCCTCAGCCGCAGTCGGGCGTGTGCTCGGTCGGGTCGTATCCCGGCAGGCCCGGCACGCCATAGCCGGGGAAGACCACGTTCTCGGCATCCTCCGGACCGGGCTTCACGCCGAACCACTTCTCCGACAGCGCCGCCACGGTGCCGTCCTTCTTCAGGCATTCCAGGGCGTTCTCGACCGACTTGCGCAGCTCCGCATTGTCCTTGCGGAAGGGTGCCGCCCAGTGGGCGCGGGTCTCCTTGATGGTGAAGTCGGGGACCAGCAGGGGCGCGCGGGTGGCCGCGTAGCGGATGGTGGTGTTCCCGCCCAGTGTGGCGAAGACGCGGCCGGCGATCACCGCCTGAACCGCATCGGGCTGGCTGTCGAAGGTCTGCACGGTGAAGCCATACTTCGCCGCGTTGGCCTGCGCCCAGGCGTCATAGGCCGAGCCCTTGTTCACCGCGATGGCCTTGCCCCGCACATCGTCGAGCGAGGTGATCGGCGTCGTGCCCTTGCGGATGCCGAACTGGTACTCGGTGTAGAGGTAGCCCTCGGTGAAGAGCAGGTTCTCCGCCCGCTCCGGCGTGACCGTGACCGGGGCGGCGAGGAAATCGTAGCGCCCGGCGTTCAGCGCCGGCACCAGGCCGGAGAAGCTGGCGCTGTCGATGGTGATGGGACGGCCCATCTTCTTGGCCACCGCCGTGAAGAGATCCACGTTGAAGCCCTGCACCCCGCCATCGAGCTTGGGAAAGGCATGCGGCGCGAAGGTGCCGTCCACCGCCGTGCGCAGGGGCTGCTGCGCCTGGGCGGTGCCGGCGAGGAAGGGCGCCGCCAGGAGGAGGGCGAAGGTGAAGGAACGCATAGACGGGTGATCTCCCTGTTGGATCGGTGGTCCGGCCCGGTGGCCCACCGGCCCCGGCCCGCGGGGGATGAGTCCGCGGGCGGGGCCGGCAGGCATGTGCGAAAGCCGGCGTTTGCAAGAAGCATGCAACAGGGAGGAGGGCGAAGGAATGCCCCCTGGAATGTCCCTTGGGCGAAGCGTCAGGCCGCCGCGGCGAATTCCGGGTAAAGACCCAGCAGCCCCGCCTCGGAGGCCTCGCAGCGGCCGCGCTCGGTGATCAGGCCGGTGACCAGGCGCGCCGGCGTCACGTCGAAGGCGGGATTGGCGCCGGCGCTGCCGGGGGCGGCGGTCCGCACCGTCTCGATCCGCCCGTCCCAGGTCTGGCCGGTGGTCTCCAGCACCTCGCGCGCGTCGCGCTCCTCGATCGGGATTTCCCGCAGCCCGTCGCGCACCGCCATGTCCAGGGTGGAATGGGGCAGCGCCACCCAGAAGGGCACCTCGTTGTCGCGGGCCGCCAGCGCCTTCAGATAGGTGCCGATCTTGTTGGCGACATCGCCCTGCCGGGTAACCCGGTCGGTGCCCACCAGGACGATGTCCACCTCGCCATGCTGCATCAGGTGGCCGCCGGCATTGTCGGCGATGACGGTGTGCGGCACGCCATGCCGGCCCAGCTCCCAGGCGGTCAGCGCCGAGCCCTGGTTGCGCGGCCGGGTCTCGTCCACCCAGACATGCACCGGCAGACCGGCATCATGCGCCTGATAGACCACCGAGAGCGCCGTGCCGTAGTCCACGGTGGCGATCCAGCCGGTGTTGCAATGGGTCAGCACATGGACCGGCCTGCCCGGTCTGCGGGCGGCGATCGCCTGCAACAGGGGCAGGCCATGCTGGCCGATGCGGCGGCAGGTCTCGACATCATCCTCGGCGATGGCGGCGGCGGCGGCATAGGCGGCATCGGCCCGCCGGGGTGCGGGCAGCGGCCGCAGCGCCTCCAGCATGCGGGCCAGGGCCCAGCGCAGGTTGATGGCCGTGGGACGCGTCCGGCCCAGCATGGCGGCGGCCCCCTCCAGCCCGGTGTCCGAGGCATCGCGCCGCAGCGCCAGCGCCAGCCCGTAGGCCGCGACCGCCCCGATCAGCGGCGCGCCGCGCACCTGCATGGTCTTGATCGCCTGCGCCACCTGCTTCTCGTCGGTCAGGCGCAGGATCTCCACCGCCCAGGGCAGCCGGGTCTGGTCGAGGATGCGGATCGACCAGCCATCCTCGGGATCCACCCAGACACTGCGATAGGGGACGCCGTCGATCTTCATCAGGCTGCACTCCGTGCGTGGTGGCCGCGCGCGCGGGCGGGTTCGGTGCGGCATATAAGGGGTTCCGGCCCGCCCGCGGCATGCGGCCTCCAGGGACCAGCCCCGTCCGGCGGTCGGACCCCCGATTGGACCCCTGGCGGTCAGATCCTCTGGTGCAGCGCGCAGACCAGGGTGAAGAGGCGCCGCGAGGTCTCGAAATCCAGCGTGACGCGCCCATCAAGCCGCTCGCGCAGCAGCTCGGCGCCTTCGTTGTGCAGGCCGCGGCGGCCCATGTCGATGGCCTGGATGCGGGCCTCCGAACCGCCCTCGGTCACCGCCTGCTCATGGCTCGCCACCACCATGTGGTAATCCTTGATCAGCCGGCGGAAGGGGCCGAGGGCCAGGGCGATGAGGCGCAGCGGCGTCTCCGCGGCATCGCGGATGTCCAGGATCAGCCGCCCGTCGCGCACCTCGAGGTGCAGCACGTAGGGGCCCGGCGGCAGGCCGGCCGGATCGAAGCTGTTCCCCGCCAGCAGATCCATGACGGCCTGGGAGCGGTCGGCCTCGGCGTAGGGATTGGGCAGCGGCGCGTTGTCCGGCAGCGTGATGCTGGCCAGGCGCTGGTCAGCCATGGCCCGTGCCGGGTCTCACGGCGCTGCGCGCGGGGGCGGAGGCGGGGGGCAGGGGCTCCGCCCGCGAATCCCGCGGCCCCTCGCCATCGATGCCGAGGCGCAGCATCCAGCCCACCACCGCGCCCTTGATGGGCGGCAGCAGCGCCATGCAGACCAGGGTGAACAGCGGCAGCCAGACGGCCATGTGCAGCCACATCGGCGGCTCCCAGGCACGCTCCACCAGGAAGATGAAGGGCACCAGCAGGTGGCCGACGAGGAAGATGGTGAAGTAGGGCGGCGCGTCGTCCGCCCTCAGCCGGCCGAGGGCGGCCCCGCAATGGGAGCAGGCCGGGACGACCCGGAGATAGCTCTGGAAGACCTTCCCCTGGCCGCAGGCCGGGCAACGGTTCATCGCGCCGCGCAGCAGCATGGTGGTCATGGGCGGAAGGGCGGCCGGGCCAGGGCTCGCGCGATCGGGTTCCCAGCGTCGGGTCTGATGATCCATCGAGGTGTTCCTGGCTTGTCGTTCTTCAGCACCGCCGCATGCGGCGGGAATTCCGTGTGCACTGCAGTATCGGCCTGGGGAGCCCCGGCGATCAAGCACGACCTGCCGCCCCGTGTCCTGGCACCTTGTCTCCGGCATCTTGTTTCCGGCGACGAGGAGCCGGATGTTACGCAGATGGGCCATCGCATCCTCGTCATCAACCCGAACAGCTCGGAAAGCTGCACCCGCGGCATCGCCGAGAGCCTGCGGCCGCTGGTCATGCCCGGCGCGCCGCCCTTTGAGACCGTGTCGCTTCCCGGAGGGCCGCCGGCCATCGTGAACTGGCGCGACTGGTACGCGGTGGCGGAGCCGCTCTGCCGCCTGGTCGAGGCCGAGCCGGCCGCCGCCTATATCATCGCCTGCGTCTCGGACCCCGGGCTCGAGGCGGTCCGCATGACGACCGCCCGGCCGGTGTTCGGCCCGTTCCGCAGCGCCGTGGCCAGCGCCCTGGCGCGGGCCGAGCGCTTCGGCGTCATCGCCTTCGTCGAGGCCTCGAAGGCCCGGCAGCGGCGGGCGCTCCAGGCCATGGGGGCGGAGGACCGGCTGGCCGCCAGCATCGCCCTCAACCTGCCGATGGAGACGCTGACCGAACCCTTGGCGGCCCGGCAGGCGCTCTGCGATACCGCGCGCCGGCTGGTCGACTCCGGGGCCGAGGCGGTGATCCTGGGCTGCGCCGGCATGGCGGGACACCGGGCCGCGGTGGAGGCGGCGGTCGGCGTGCCGGTGATCGAGCCATGCCAGGCGGCCGCCATGCAGGCCCTGCTGGCGGTGGCGGCCTAGCGCGGGGCCAGCTCCTGCTCCACCAGGCTGGCCCAGAAGGCGATGCCGGAGGGCAGGATGGCATCGTTGAAGTCATAGCGGGGGTGGTGGGTGCCGAAGTTCTCCCGGCCCTCCGCCACCTGGCCCAGCCGGATGAAGCAGCCGGGCACGGCCTGGGCCATATAGGCGAAGTCCTCGCCGCCCATGGTCGGCGGCCGCTCGCGCACCAGGCGCTCCTCCCCCGCCAGGGCGGCGGCGGCGAGGCGGGCGCGCTCCACCGGGCCGTCGCTGTTCACCACCGGCGGATAGCCGCGCACATAGGTGATCTCGGCGCGCACGCCGTGCGCGGCGGCGGTGGCGGCGATCACCTCCCGGAGCTGCCGCTCGACCGCGTCGCGCGTCTCGGGCAGCAGGGTGCGTACGGTGCCGGTGACGGTCACCTCCTCCGGGATCACGTTGCGCGCCGAGCCGCCATGGATCGTGCAGAGCGAGACCACGGCGGAATCCAGCGGGTTGGTATGGCGGCTGACCACCGTCTGCGCGGCCACGATGACATGGGCGGCGGCGACCACGGGATCGATCGCCAGATGCGGCCGGGCGGCGTGGCCGCCCTTGCCGAGGAGGCGGATGTCGATCGAATCCGCCGCCGCGTTGGTGGTGCCGCGGGTGATGACGAAGGTGCCGGCCGGGGTACCGGAATCATTGTGGATGCCGAAGACGGCGTCGCAGGGGAAGCGGGCGAAGAGGCCCTCCTTCACCATCACCTCGCCCCCGCCGCCATCCTCCTCGGCGGGCTGGAAGATGAAATGCACCGTGCCCTCGAAGTCGCGCGTCCCGGCCAGGTACTTCGCGGCGCCGAGCAGCATCGAGGTATGCCCGTCATGGCCGCAGGCATGCATCCGGCCCGCCACGGTGGAGGCATGGGGCAGGCCGGTGATCTCCTGCATCGGCAGCGCATCCATGTCGGCGCGCAGCCCGATGGCGCGGCCGGCATTGGCACCTGCCGCGCCCCCGTGCCGGCCGCGCAGCGTGCCGACCAGCCCGGTGCCGGCGATGCCCCGCGTCACCTCGATGCCCCAGGAGGCCAGCTTCTCGGCCACCAGCGCGCTGGTGCGGTGCTCCTCGAAGGCCAGCTCGGGGTGGGCGTGGATGTCGCGCCGCCACCCCGTGGCCTCGGCGGCGATGGCGGTGACGAGGGGATCGGTTTCATTCGGCATCGGCAGGCTCCGCGATCAACAGGGGAGGGGGAAGCTGGCGCCACCCGTCGCAGGACCGTCATAGGGCAGGATCCGCCGGGGACAAGGCGCCGGCGATCCCTCCCCGCGATCAATCATCATCGTCATCATCCCCGCGATCGCCGCGCCGGCGCCGGCCGCGGCGATCGTCGTCGTCGTCATCGTCGTCGTCGCGGTCGCGGCGGCGATCGTCCCGCCCGCGCCGGTCATCATCGTCGTCGTCGCGCGAGCCCCGGGCCTCGCGGCCGGGCCAGGGACGCCGCCGGCCATCATCATCATCATCGTCATCCGCCCGGGCCAGGGCAGGGGATAGCAGCAGCGCGGTCAGCAGGCCGGCGCCGAGGCGGCGGCGGGACGTGGAATGGGACATGGTCACCTCCTGCCACGAAGACTGGCCGCCAGGTCTGGCGAGGATGCGGCGGCGCCCGCCCGGATTCCGCCCCGATTGGCGCGACCCGGGCGGCGTGGTCCGCGTGCTATTCCGCCGCCCGCGCCGCCGGCCGCCATTCCGCCGGCGGCTCGCTGCCCACCTGGTCCAGGATGCGGCCATAGGCCTCCGGACGGCGGTGGGCGGCGAAGTTGAAGATGGTGGTGCGCCCCAGGGTGCACTGGTCGAGATTGCAATCGGCCACGATCAGCTCATCGTCCCAGGTCGTCGCCTGGGCGATGATCTCCCCCTGCGGATTGACGATGATGGAATGGCCGAACAGCTCGTTGCCGTCCTCCACGCCCGCCTTGGCGACACCGGCGGCGAAGCAGGCATTCTGGTAGCAGCCGGCGCGGATCGAGAGATGGCTGTGCTCGACACGCAGGTGATGCGCCTCGAAGCCGCGTGCATCCTGGTTGATGGAGGGGGTGTTGTAGCCCAGCATCACCAGCTCGACCTGCTGCAGGCCGAGCACCCGCCAGGCTTCCGGCCAGCGCCGGTCGTTGCAGATCAGCATGCCGATGTTCACCGGGCCGGCCTGGCCGATCGGGGCGCGGACCACCGGGAAGCCCAGGTTGCCCACCTCGAAGTAGCGCTTCTCCAGGTGCTGGACCTTGCGCTTCGGGTCGAAGTCCCGGTGTCCGGGCAGATGCACCTTGCGGTACTTCAGCACCACCTCGCCCGAGGGATGCACGTAGACGGCGGTGTTGAAGTGCCGCTTGCGCACCGCACCGGTCTCGTCCGCCTCGTGGGCGATCTCGGCGAAGCCCAGGTGGAAGCCGATGTTGAACCGCCGCGCCGCCTCGAACAGCGGCGCCGTCTCGTTCGAGGGCAGCGCCTGCTCGTACCAGTGGTCGGCCGCGTTGATGTCCTCCTCGTACCAGCGCGGGAAGAAGGTGGTCAGCGCCAGCTCGGGGAAGACGACAACCTCGGCGCCGCGCAGATGCGCGCGCTCCATCAGCCGCACCATGCGGCCGACGGCGACGTCGCGCCCCTCGGACTTCTGGATCGGGCCGAGCTGCGCGGCGGCAAGGGTGAGGAGGCGGGGCATGCGATCGGATCTCCGGTCAGTTGGTGGCGGGCGGCAGCGGGTCGAGGAAATCGGCGCCGTAATCCTCCTGGACCTCGGCGACGGCCTGCATGAAGGCGCTGTCCCAGGCATCCTCCAGAGCGTCCATGAGCGCCTCGGCGGCGGCCGCGCTCTTCAGCATGGCCACGCGCTCGCGGCCGGCGATCCAGACGGCGAAGCTGCCATCCTTCTCCTCGCGGATCTCAAACATCCTCAGGCTCCTCTCTCGGGCCTCTCGGGCGGGGGCACAGGCGGCGGGGCGGTGTCGGGCGCGGGCTCGCGCGGGGTCAGCAGGCCGTAAGCCAGGCGGCCGGCCAGCACGGCGACGAGGCCGCCGCCGAGCGCCAGCGGCAGGCTGGTCCCCGGGCCGGTGAACCAGATCCAGAGGGCGAAGGCCCCGAGGGCGACCAGCGCGACGGCGGCGCCGCGCATCAGAGCGGCACGCTCTCGCGATGCTGGCGCGGCAGGAACCGGCCCTGGCCGGGCCTGGCCGAGACCGTCGTCCCGTCCCAGATGCGGGTGCCGCGCAGATAGGTGGCGGCGACGCGGACCTTCATCGGCCGGCCATGATAGGGCGACCAGCGGGCGTCCTCGCGGTCCTGGATGGAGGCCTCGTCGAAGGTGAACTCGCCCTCCTCCAGAACGGCGAAATCGGCGTCCGCCCCGAGCCGGATGGCGCCCTTGCGCGGCGCCAGGCCGTGGTGGCGGGCGGTGTTCTCGGCGCAGTACCGCGCCATCAGGGTCAGGGGCAGGCCGCGCTCGAGCAGCAGCGTCGCCATCAGCGGCGCGAAGGACTGCATGCCGGTCAGCCCGGCGCCGCAGGCGAAGATGTCGTCGCCGAACTTCCTCGCGCGCGGCCAGGGGGCGTGGTCGGTCGAGACATAGGCGATCCGCCCGTCGATCAGCTCCGCCCACATGCGCTCCACCTCGGCCGCCGTGCGGAAGGGCGGGTTGCACTTGCCGAAGCCCTTGAGGCGGACGAGATCCTCCTCGGTCATGCAGAGATACTGGATGCAGGCCTCGCCGCTGGCGCGACCGCCCATCCCGCGGAAGGCGGCGGCGATCTCGAAGCCGCGGGCGACGGAGGAATGCGCGATGTGCACATGCGCGCCGGTCTCCAGCCCGATCTCGAAGATCTCCAGATCCGCCATGGTCTCGGCCAGCGGCGGCCGGGTGCGGGCGTGCATGATCGGATCGACCCGGCCGCTCGCCCGCGCCTCGGCCGTCAGCCGCTCCACCAACTCCTGGTCCTCGTTGTGGACGGCGACCATCAGGCCGGTCTTCGCGATCTCGCGGAAGGCGGCGGTCATGGTCGGGTGGTCGATGCGCGGAAAGCGCACCGCGTCGTACTCGTAGGTGGACAGCTTGAAGGCCGAGGCGCCGGCCTCGGCCAGCCCGGCGATCGCATCCACCCCGCCTTCCTTGCGGATGGTCCCGTAGAGGGCGACATCGACATGCGACAGGGCGTTCACCGCCTCGACCTTCTCGCGGAAGATCGCGGCGTCGGTCACGGCGCGCGGCACGTCATAAGGCATGTCGCAGACCGTGGTGACGCCGCCGGCGGCGGCCGACATCGTCGCGCCCTCGATGCCGGGCCAGCCGATGGCGCTGCCGGTGTGCATGTGCCCGTCCACCAGGCCGGGCAGGATGAAGCGGCCGGAGTGATCCTCGACGGCCCGGGCCGGCGGCAGCTCGCCCTCGCCGATGGCGGCGATGCTCTCCCCGCGGACGGCGACATAGCCATCCCGCAGGATACCGTCGGGCAGAACGAGGTCACCGCGCAGCACACGGTCATAGGGAAGAGGCATCATATCGGGTCCGGAAAGCGATCAGGGCGACGAGACTAGTCCCGCCGCCCCGTTGCCCTCAACCCGTCCCGGCCGATCGGCGCGCGCAGGCGTCCCTCAGGGCGAGAGGACCATGCAGGGACCGCGCATGGCCTTGCAGGTCCGCTGCGCGTGGCCGGAGGACAGTCCGGTGACCCGTGCGCGCCAGAACAGTTTGCCATCGACACGCACCCGCTCCACCACCACCGTGCCGCCCTGCCGCGC
>NZ_JBSXMU010000012.1:0-57048 GCF_054073225.1 Teichococcus aerofrigidensis | reverse complement strand
AACCCGGGTACGGGGCAAAAACCGCGCCGGGCGCCCTTGGCCTCTCGGCCGGGCGCCGTCAACGCGGGGGTTCCTTTGCGGAACCATTCCTCCCCAAACTCGGCCTGCAGAGCAACTCCGAGGCGCCCTGTTTAGCAGGTCTTGTATAAGACACAAGTCTAATCCTTCAGACGCCTTGATTGCCGTCGCGGGATAGGGAACACCCTCGCTGTCCTTCCGCGCCGCACAAAGGTTTCATCCATCCATGGCCACCGACATCTCCGCTGCGAATGCCAGGCTGGATGCTCGGCCTCTCTACAGGCAGGTCGAGGAGATCCTGCTGGGGCGGATCGTGGGCGGCATCTGGCCGCCCGGTCATCTTCTGCCCTCGGAGCCGGAGCTGGCGACGGAGCTGGGCGTATCCCAGGGAACGGTGCGCAAGGCGCTGACCTCGCTCGAGCAGCGCAATCTTATCAACAGGCGGCAGGGGCGTGGTACGACGGTCGCCCGGCACACGGGCGAGACGGCGCGCCGGCACTTCTTCCGGGTGAGGGACCTGAGTGGGCGCGCGGTCGTCTCCAGGATCATCGTGGTCTCGTGCGACGAGGGGGCGGCGGAGCCCTGGGAGGCCCAGGCGTTGGCGATCGAGGCCGGGGCCCCCGTCCATCACCTGCGGCGGATTCGCCTGCTCGATGGCAGCCCGCGCATCTTCGAGCGCTGCACCCTCTCGGCCGCGATGCTGCCGGATTTCAGGCTTCCACCCGGCGAGCTGGCCTCGGAGCTGTATGTCCACTTCCAGCGCGCCCATGGCGTGACCATCGCGGCGGCCGAGGAGGAACTTTCGGCGGGCGCGGCGGATGAGGAGACGGCCCAGGCCATTGGCAAGCCCGCCGGAACGCCGCTGCTGATGGTGCAGAGAATCGCCTATGACGTCGCGCATCGCCCGGTCGAGGTGCGGCTCTCAATGATCGACACGGAGCGCCATCGCTACGCGGTCCGGCTGGAATAGCGGCGCCCGGGACGCCGCCGCTCCCCCAAAAGCTTGCGCGGGTGGGGGGAGGGTGGTAATGGCCGCGCCTTCCTGATTTACCGCTGACTACGACAGCACGACGAGAGAGAGGCCCGGCGCCATGGCCGTTCCGAAGAAGAAGGTTTCGCCCTCCCGCCGCGGCATGCGCCGCAGCCATGAGGCGCTGGTGGGTGCCGCCCATCACGAGTGCCCGAACTGCGGCGAGCTGAAGCGCCCGCACCATATCTGCGCCTCCTGCGGCCACTATGACGGCCGCGAGGTCGTCGAGGCCGGCAAGGCCCTGAAGGCCGCGGTCCGCGTCTGATTTCCTGAGCGTCGAGCGAGAAAACAACACCTTGTCGCAGGCGACCATGCCGCAGGGCGAAGCCTCTCAGGTCCGTCCTGCGGAAGTCTTTTCCCTCGCCATCGACGCCATGGGCGGTGACCACGCACCCGAGGCGGTGCTGGACGGCCTGGAGCTTGCCGCCGAGCGGCATCCCCAGGCCCGTTTTCTCCTGGTGGGCGATGAGACCCGGCTGACGCCTCTGCTGGCGCGCCGCCCCAAGGCGGCGCGACTCTGCTCGATCCGCCATGCCGCGGACGCCATTCCCGGGGATATGAAGCCGACCGCCGCGCTTCGCGTCCGCCACTCCTCGATGCGAATCGCCATCGACGCCGTCGCCGGCGGCGAGGCCGCGGGTGTGGTCTCGGCCGGCAATACGGGCGCGTTGATGGCGCTCGGCAAGATCGTCGTGAAGACGCTCCCGGAGATCGAGCGTCCCGCCCTGGCGGCCATCGGCCCTTCCGCCCGCGGCGATGTCGTGCTGCTCGACCTGGGCGCGAACGTCACCTGCGATGCGCGCAATCTGGTCGAGTTCGCGGTGATGGGCGATGCCTTCGCCAGGGCCGTCCTGGGGCTGTCGAAGCCCAGCATCGGGCTGCTGAATGTCGGCAGCGAGGAGCTGAAGGGCGACGACCGGGTTCGGCAGGCCGCCGACATTCTCCGGGAAAGCCCGTTGGCTTCCAGTTTCCATGGCTTCGTCGAAGGGCATGACATCACGGCGGGAACCGTGGACGTCATCGTCACCGACGGCTTCACGGGGAATATCGCCCTGAAGACCGGGGAAGGGGCCTTCAAGCTGGTCGGCTCCCTGCTGAAGCAGGTCTTCACCTCCTCCCTCTCGGCCAAGCTCGGCTATCTCCTGGCTCGTCGCGCGCTCGACCGGCTTCGGGAATGGATGGACCCCAGGCGCTACAATGGCGCGGTCCTGGTCGGCCTGAACGGCGTGGTGGTGAAGAGCCACGGTGGCACCGATGCCATCGGCTTCGCCCATGCCGTCGATGTCGCCATGGACATGGTGACACATGGCTTCAACCAGCGGATTCGCGAGGGCCTCTCCGCCCTGCCGCCGCGAACCAAGACGGCCGTGGCCGACGCCCATCTTCCCGGTCGGTGACCGTGGCTTCAGGATCGATCCCCATGACTCCTCGCAGCCTGATTCTCGGTACCGGCGGCTACCTGCCCGAGACGGTGCTGGACAACGAGGCTCTGGCCGCGCGCTACGGGCTGGACACGTCGGATGCCTGGATCCGGGAACGGACTGGCATCCGCCAACGCCATCTGGCGGCGCCGGGGGAATCCGCCAGCGACATGGGCGCGGCGGCGGCCCGGGCGGCCCTGGAGCAGGCCGGGCTCGATGTCGGGGCGGTGGATGCGATCATCGTCGCGACCGCGACACCGGACGCCGCCTTTCCCTCCACGGCAGCCCGGCTTCAGGCCAAGCTCGGCATCAGCCGGGGCTTCGCTTTCGATGTCTCCGCGGCCTGTGCGGGCTTCGTCTATGCCTTGTCGATCGCGGATTCCATGCTGCGGACCGGGCAGGCGCGCTGCGCCCTTGTCATCGGGGCCGAAGTCTTTTCCCGGCTCATGGACTGGAAGGACCGGGGGACCTGCGTCCTCTTCGGCGATGGCGCCGGCGCGGTGGTGCTCCAGGCCACCGAGACGCCGGGGGATCGGGGGCTCCTCTCCTGCCATCTGCACGCGGATGGCCGGCATGGCGATATTCTGTATGTGGAGCAGGAGGTCGGGCTCCTGCGCATGACGGGGCGCGAGGTGTTCCGGCACGCCGTGAGCAAGCTGGCCGCTGCGGTCGACGAGGCCCTGGCGGCGAACGGCCTGGACAAGTCCGAGGTCTCCTGGCTCGTGCCGCACCAGGCCAATGCCCGCATCATCGACGCGATGGGGCGCAAGCTGGGACTGCCGCCGGAGCGCGTGGTCATGACGGTGGACCGCCATGCCAATACCTCGGCGGCCTCCATTCCCCTGGCTCTGGCGGAGGCGACGCGGGACGGGCGTGTCCAGCGCGGCGATCTGATCCTGATGGAGGCGATCGGCGGAGGTCTGACCTGGGGCGCCGCGCTGGCTCGCTTCTGATCTGTCGGAATATCGAGAGAAAACGGTTTTTTGATACTGCTTTCCTGCCGCAAGGACCTATAGCCTGGATGGCGAACCCGGTGCCTGGGTCCGGTTCCGAAGAAAGGCCTTGCCGCCGCTGTTTCAGGGAGTGCCGGTAAAAGGTGCGATGGCCGAAAGGCTTGACGCCGAATGCGGCAATTCCGAAGTTCCGTAAAAAATTCATATGCCTACGCCTTGGTGGTCGGGCTGGCTTTTCGGTATTGCTGCCGTTATGTTCCGGCCGTTTCCGGGAGGCAGGAATTTTGCGGATGATCCTTTCGGTCGGAGATCGATGACGATGTTGATTACCGTGCCGCCTGACTACCGGCCGTCCGATGCCGAAGAGTTCATGTCTCCCTTGCAGCAGGAGTATTTCCGCCAGAAGTTGTTGAAGTGGCGGCAGGATCTCCTTCGGGAAGCGGGAGATACCCTGGCAAGCCTCAGCGAAGGCGGGATATCCGAAGCCGATCTGACCGACCGCGCCAGCGTAGAGACAGATCGCGCTCTCGAACTGCGCACCCGCGACCGCGCCAGGAAGCTGATCTCGAAGATTGATCAGGCCCTCGAACGTATCGAGAACGGCACATACGGCTATTGCGAGGAGACCGGGGAGCCCATCGGTCTGCGTCGGCTCGAGGCGCGCCCGATCGCGACCCTTTCCATCGAGGCGCAGGAGCGGCACGAGAAGATGGAGCGCATTCACCGCGACGACTGATTTGCCGGCGGGCGGAGTGGCAGGACGTGGAGAAGGCGGCGTCTTTTCCGCGATCTTCCCCGGCCCTTCGGCCCTGGCGGGAACCAGCTTCTTATTGCTTGCAATGCCGTGCGATCCGGTGCATCTGCCGCCGCGACGGTGATTGCGGCAGAACCCCTGCGGTTTGCCGCCATCGATTCTGGCGGATGGTTTGATCATCTTCCTCCCTTGCGTCCCGGCCGCCTGGCCAGGGCGGTTCCGGCTCAGGGGATGATCTCGCGGTCCGGCTGGACTGACACCCAATCCAGCGAGCGCGCGGTACGGGAAGCCGCGCCGATCTCGTATGAAGATTTCCCGCGCGGCTCGCGCCGCGACGCGTATGGAGGCCCCCCGTGGCGCGCACACCGCTCGAGAAGATCCGCAACATCGGCATTACGGCGCATATCGACGCCGGCAAGACGACGACGACCGAGCGGATCCTTTACTACACCGGCAAATCCCACAAGATCGGTGAGGTCCACGAGGGCAACACCACCACCGACTACATGGAGCAGGAGCGTGAGCGTGGCATCACGATCACCTCCGCTGCCGTGACGGCCGAGTGGAAGGGCCACCGGATCAACGTCATCGACACCCCGGGCCACATCGACTTCAACATCGAGGTCAACCGCTCGCTGCGCGTGCTCGATGGCGCCGTCTTCGTGATCGAGGGCGTGGCCGGCGTGCAGCCGCAGTCCGAGACCAACTGGCGCCTGGCCGACCGCTACAACGTGCCGCGCATCATCTACATCAACAAGCTGGACCGCACGGGCGCCGACTTCTACCGCGCCGCCGCGACCCTGACCGAGAAGCTCGGCATCAACTGGGTGGCCCTGCAGCTGCCGATCGGCATCGAGGATACCCTGAAGGGCGTCGTCGACCTGGTCGAGATGAAGGCCCTGATCTGGGAAGGCGACGAACTCGGCGCCAAGTACCACGAGGCCCCGATCCCGGACGACCTGAAGGAGAAGGCGGCCGAGTACCGCCAGCTCCTGCTCGACACCGCCCTGTCCGTCGATGACGCGGCGATGGAAGAGTATTTCGACAAGGGCGACGTCTCCGTCGAGACCCTGAAGAAGTGCATCAAGAAGGGCACGATCTCCGGCGCCTTCCGTCCGGTCGTCTGCGGCTCCTCCTTCAAGAACAAGGGTGTACAGCCGCTGCTGGATGCCGTCTGCGACTACCTGCCGAGCCCGGTGGAAGTCGAGGGCATCATGGTCGCCCCCGAGGAAGGCCAGGACGAGAACACCCCGCGCCGTATCATCGAGGTGAGCGAGACCGCGCCGTTCTCCGCGCTCGCCTTCAAGATGATCAACGACAAGTACGGCAACCTGACCTTCATCCGCGTCTATGCCGGGGTGGTGCGCCAGGGCGATACCGTCCTGAACACCGCCAAGGGCAACAAGGAACGCATCGGCCGCATGTTCCAGATGCACGCCGACAAGCGTGAGGAAGTGAAGGAGGTGTTCGCCGGCGACATCGTCGCCATCGTGGGCCTGAAGGACACCCTGACGGGTGACACCCTGGCCGACCCGGCGGACCCCGTCGTGCTCGAGCGCATGGCCTTCCCGGTGCCGGTCATCGACATCTCCGTCGAGCCCAAGACCAAGGATGGCGTGGAGAAGATGACGCTGGGCCTGCAGAAGCTGGCCGGCGAGGATCCCTCCCTGCGTCTGAAGACCGACCAGGAGACCGGCCAGACCATCCTGTCCGGCATGGGCGAGCTCCACCTCGAGATCATCATCGACCGCCTGAAGCGCGAGTATGGCGTGGACGCCAACATCGGCGCGCCGCAGGTGGCCTATCGTGAGACGATCACGAAGGCGCACACCGAGACCTACACCCACAAGAAGCAGTCGGGTGGTTCGGGCCAGTTCGCCGAGGTGAAGATCACCTTCGAGCCCAAGGAGCGGAACGAGGGCATCGAGTTCGTCAATGCCGTCGTCGGCGGCTCGGTGCCGAAGGAATACATCCCGGCGGTCGAGAAGGGCATCAAGGTCCAGGCCGATACCGGCGTGCTGGCCGGCTTCCCGACGGTGGACTTCAAGTACACCCTGACGGACGGCAAGTACCACGACGTCGACTCCTCGGCCCTGGCCTTCGAGATCGCCGCCAAGGCCTGCTTCCGCGAGGGCATGAAGAAGGCCGGCCCGGTGATCCTGGAGCCGATCATGGACGTCGAGGTGACGACGCCGCAGGACCATGTCGGTGACGTGGTGGGCGACCTCAACCGTCGCCGTGGCGTGATCCAGAGCCAGGATATGGCCGGCACTTCGGTCATTGTCCGCGCCCATGTGCCGCTGAAGGAGATGTTCGGCTACATCTCCAACCTGCGGGGCATGACCAAAGGCCGCGCCTCCTTCTCGATGCAGTTCCACCACTACGATCCGGTGCCGCGCAACGTCGCCGACGAGATCATGAAGCAGAGCGCCTGACACCTGATCGGGGTTCCGATCCGTCAGCTTCTTTCGAACGCGGGCCAGACTGGCCCGCGTTTTTCGTTTCGGTGGGAAGCATCATGTTACCAATCGTCTCCAAGCTCTGTGAGGCTTGAAGGCAGGAGTGGAATCTCCAACATGTCCGCCATGCAATCCGGTCAAGACCACCGCCCTGTCCTGGACATGACGCCCGACGGCGAATTCAAGGGGCCGGCACCTCGCCCCACGACATGGCTGGACAGGCTCCTGCTGAGGCTGGGTGGCGTGGCGGCGCTTGTCGCACTGGTGGCGCTTGGCGTGGTGGTGGCGGGGATCGCCGTGGCGTTCTTCGCGATTGCCCTGCCTGTGGCCCTAATCGCCGGGCTCGTGGCCTTCGGCACCCTGTGGTGGCGAGCGCGACGGAACGGCGAGAGCCTGCGCTTTGAGGCCATGGCCCGGCGATACCGGAGCCGCTGAACGGCGGACCGCCGTCTCAGACCAGGGCGGCGAGCCGGCTGCGGTGCCGGTAGGTGAGGGCCTCGGCCATGTGGCGGCGTTCCACCACATCGCTTTCCTCCAGGTCCGCGATGGTGCGCGCGACCCGGAGGCATCGGACATAGCCGCGATTGGACAAGGCGAGCTGGGTGGTGGCACGGTCCGCCAGAGCCAGCGCCTCCTGCGACAGAGCCGGGACGAGCGTGTCCAGCGCCTCCTCGGCGTTGCTGACGCCGCGTTCACGCTGCCGCGTGCGGGCCTGAGCGACCCGCGCTGCCACCGTCGTGCTGCTCTCTCCCAGCGGCACCTGTGCGATGTCGCCCGGCGATATCGGCGCCATCCCGATCACCATGTCGATGCGATCGAGCAGGGGCCCTGAGAGCTTCTGCTGATAGGTCTCGCCGCAGCGGGGCGCGGAGCCGCATTCCCGGCTCGCCTCGCCCAGGTGACCGCATCGGCACGGATTCATCGCCGCGATCAGCTGGAACCGGGCCGGATAACTGACATGGGCCGCGGCCCGGCTGATGGTGCAGAAGCCGGTCTCCAAAGGCTGGCGCAGCGCCTCCAGGGCAGGGCGGCCGAACTCCGGAAGCTCGTCGAGGAACAGCACCCCATGATGCGCGAGGCTGATCTCGCCGGGACGCGCTTTTGGCCCCCCGCCGACCAGTGCGGCCTGGCTGGCGGAGTGGTGGGGACTCCGGAAGGGTGGCCTCGATGATATCCGTCCCCCCTCGAGAAGCCCGGCAACGCTGCGGATCAGGCTGACCTCCAGGGCCTGCGCGGGGGTCAGATCCGGCAGAAGGCCGGCGATGCGGGAGGCCAGCATGGACTTGCCGGCGCCTGGAGGCCCGGAGAGCAGCAGGTTGTGGTTGCCCGCGGCGGCGATCTCCAGGGCGCGCTTGGCGGCCTCCTGGCCGCGCACCTGGGACAGGCACGCCTGGCCTGCCACGGGGGTCTCCAGGGCTGGCGGCTGTGGCGCGGAGAGCAATTGCTTTCCGTTGAGATGCGCGATGATCTGCGGGAGATCGCGGGCCGCCAGGATCTCGACGGAGCCGGCCCAGGCCGCTTCGCCACCCTGGGCGAGGGGGCATATCAGCCCCAGTTCCCGTTCCGCCGCGCCCAGAGCGGCCGGAAGGATGCCGGCCACGGGACCGATGGCCCCATCCAGGGCCAGTTCGCCCAGGGCGGCAAAGCCCTCCAGTTCCTCGGAAGGCACGATGTCCATCGCCGCGAGAAGAGCGAGGGCGATCGGCAGGTCGAAATGCGAACCTTCCTTCTGCAGGCTTGCCGGCGCGAGATTGACCAGGATGCGCTTGGGGGGGAGGCTCAGCCCCATGCCGTTCAGGGCGGCGCGCACCCGCTCGCGGCTCTCGGTGATCGCCTTGTCCGGCAGGCCGACCAGGATGAAAGCGGGCAGTCCGCCGGTGATCTGGACCTGCACCTCCACCGGCACGGTTTCGATACCGGAGAAGGCGAAGCTGGCCAGACGGACGATGCTCATGGCGGCAGATTACAGACCCACCCCCAGATCATCAACTTAATGGATTATCGCCCGTGCCAGCCATCGAGGAAGCTCAACAGGAGGTTTCCTATGAGATCGACGTTGTAGCCGCCCTCCTGGACAAGCACGGTGGGAAGGCCGAGGCCTGCCAACAGCGCCCCGGCGCGCGCGAAGCCGTCCCGCGTGACCTTGAGAAAACTCAACGGCTCCTGCTCGGACGCATCGAAGCCGAGGGGGATGACGAGCGCGTCCGGCCGGAAGGCCTGGCTGCGTTCGACGGCATGAGAAAGCGCGGCGAGCCACGCCTCGTCGCCCGACCCGCGCGGGAGGGGGAGATTGTGGTTGTGCCCCAGCCCCCGGCCGCCGCCCCGTTCCTCGTCATACCCGACATACCAGGGATAGTAGCCCGCGGGATCGCCGTGCAGGGACACCGTCAGGACATCGTCCCGCTCCCAGAAGATGCCCTGCGTTCCGTTGCCGTGATGGGCATCGATATCGATGATGGCGACCCTGGCCGCGCCGCCACGGCGCAGGCGTTCGGCTGCCAGGGCGCTGTTGTTGACGTAGCAGTGCCCGCCGGCCCGCGCGGCATAGGCATGGTGGCCGGGCGGCCGGCTCAGCGCATAGGCCAGGCCGCCCCCGGCGCTCACGGAGCCGGCGGCGGCAAGGGCGCAGGAGGCGGCGGAGAGGATCGACTCCCAGCTGCCGGGCCCGATCGGGCATGCCGTATCGGCGGTGTACCAGCCGGTCCGCGCCAGGATCGAGGAGGTCAGGCGGGCCCCCTGCGCCAGCATCTCAGGGGAGGGGTGCATGTTGGCCACCACCTCCGGCCCCTTCTCGGGAAGGGCCGCCCAGGCTTTCGCGGCCTCCGCCAGAAAGGCGACATAGCCGGCGTCGTGGATGTCGAGCAGCGCCGCGGGCTCGACCAGTGGCGGCGTCTCCACGGCGGTCCCGCTGCCTCGAAGCGCGGCAAGAAGCGCCTCCGCCCGCTGCGGTATCTCGAAGTTGCGGCGGACCGACCCTCTCTGGAGGAAGAAATGCGGCGAATGCCGCGTCTGATCGGGATGGGCAAAGGCGCGCATGAACTCAGGCTATGCCGGACGGACGCCCTTGTCGATGCGGCTTTCCCAGGGTTAGCGTCGCAGTCTGGGATGCATCAACGGGAGACAAAGATGGGCCTTTCACGTCGTGGCCTTCTGGCCGGCGCGGCCGCCGCGCCTTTGCTGATGCGCGTGGACGACGCCCTGGCCCAGGGCATCCAGCCCAAACGAGGCGGAACCCTGAACTCGATCGTCAACCCGGAGCCGCCCATTCTCCATGTTGGCGTCAACAATCAGGCGCCGACGCTGATCGTCGGCGGCAAGATCTTCCAGGGCCTGCTCCGCTACAGCAGCAAGCTGGAGCCCCTCCCTGAGCTCGCAAAGAGCTGGGAGATCAGCCCGGATGGGCTCGAATACACCTTCCACCTGCAGGAGAACGTCAAGTTCCATGATGGGCAGCCGATGACGGCGGAAGACGTCGTCTTCTCCATCATGAAGTTCCACATGGAAGTCTCGCCCCGTGCGCGCGGCGTGTTCTCGCGCATCAAGGAGGGCGTGGCGGTGGACAGGAACACCGCCAGGTTCGTACTGTCCGCGCCGTTCGAGCCCTTCCTCCTCATGTTCGATGTGACGGTCTCGGCGATTGTCCCCAAGCATCACTTCGAAGGACAGGACTATCGGCAGGCACCCGTCGTCCAGAAGCCGATCGGCACCGGCCCCTTCCGCTTCGTGGAATGGCAGCGTGGCAACTTCATCCGGCTGGAGCGCTTCGACGGCTACTGGAAGCCCAACCAGCCTTATCTCGACGCCATCATCTACCGGGTGATTCCGGACAGCCAATCGCGCCGCCTGGCCCTGGAGAGCGGGCAGGTTCAGCTCACACAGTCGAACGACATCGAGCCTTTCGACGTGCCGCAGATGCGCGCCCGGCCCAATCTCGAGGTGCAGACCACGGGCTGGGAGTATTTCGGTCCGCTCATGTGGCTGGAGCTCAACCACCGGGTGAAGCCTCTGGACGATGTGCGCGTGCGCAAGGCTCTGGCGCATGCCGTGAACCGCGACTTCATCGCGCAGCGGCTCTGGTTCGGCATCGGCAAGCCGGCCGCCGGTCCTGTGGCGAGTTCCACGCGCTTCCATGATGCCACGGCCAGGATGCCGTCCTTCGATGTCAACGCGGCGAAGAAGCTGCTGGACGAGGCGGGGCTGAAGCCGAACGGGCAGGGGGTCCGGTTCACGATCAGGCATCTGAGCCTGCCCTATGGCGAGGTCTTCACCCGGCTGGGCGAGTTCCTGCGTCAGTCGCTGCGGCAGGTCGGCGTCGACCTCCAGCTGGAAAGCGTGGATGTCGGAACCTGGGCGCAGCGGACCGCCAACTGGGAGTTCGATACCACCATCAACTATCTCTACCAGTACGGCGACCCGACCCTGGGCGTGGAGAGGAGCTACGTCTCCACCAACATCAAGAAGATCCTCTTCTCCAACGTCTCGGGCTACGCCAATCCGAAAGTGGACGAGCTCTTCACCCAGGCGCGCGACGCCGCCGAGCCTGCCAAACGCCAGGAATACTTCACGGCCGTCCAGAAGATCCTGGTGGAGGACGTGCCGCTGGTCTGGCTGCTGGAGATGGCTTTTCCCACCATTCATGACAAGCGGCTGCACAATGTGATCACCAGCGGCGCCGGCGTGCATGCCAGCTTCGACGACGTCTTCCTGGCCTGAGCATGGAAGTCTCCAAGCTACCGGCCTATCTGGCGGCGCGGCTGGTCAAGGCGGCGATCGTCGTCCTGGCCATCGTGATCTGCAACTTCTTCCTGATCCACGCCGCGCCCGGCGATCCCGCCAGCATCATCGCCGGCCAGTCCGGCGCGGCGGATGCCAAGTTCCTGGAGCAGCTGAGGGCCCAGTTCGGCCTGGATCAGCCGCTCTACGTCCAGCTCTGGCTCTATCTGAAGGGCGTGCTGACGCTCGATCTCGGCTTCAGCCACCGGCAGCAGATGCCCGTGTCCACGCTCCTTTGGGAGCGGCTTCCGGCCACCCTCCTGCTGACCGGCAGCGCCTTCGTCTTCGCCCTCGTGGTGGGCGTGAGCATGGGAGCGCTGGCGGCCAAGCGCGTCGGCACGTGGTGGGACAGCATCATCACCGTCCTCGCCCTCGTCTTCTACGCCACGCCGCTCTTCTGGGTGGGCCTGATGCTCGTCCTTCTGTTCAGCGTGGCGCTGGAATGGCTGCCCTCCTTCGGCATGGCCTCGGTGGGCGTCGAGCTGAGCGGCTTCCAGGCGGCGCTGGATGTCGGCAGGCACCTCATCCTGCCGGGGCTGACGCTGGGGCTGTTCTATGTCGCCGTCTATGCGCGTCTGACACGGGCCACCATGCTGGAGGTCGCCGACCAGGATTTCGTGAGGACGGCCCGGGCCAAGGGCGTGCCTGAAGGCCGCATCCAGCGGCGGCACGTGCTCCGCAATGCCCTCCTTCCCATCATCACCTTCGCCGGCATCCAGGCCGGTCAGGTCATCGGTGGTTCCATCCTGGTCGAGACGGTCTTCGCCTGGCCCGGCATCGGCCGGCTGGCCTTCGATGCGCTGCTGGCCCGCGACTACCAGGTCCTGATGGGCGTCTTCTTCTGCACCAGCGTCATGGTCGTGATCTTCAACCTGCTGACCGATCTTCTCTACGCCGTCGTCGATCCGCGCGTGGAGATGGCCGGATGAGAATTTTCTGGCGCAACTTCTCCCGCAACCGCGGCGCGGTGTTCGGGATGGTCATCCTGGTCGGGGTGGCCATGCTCGCCCTCCTGGCGCCGGTCATCTTTCCCGGCAGCCCGTGGGACATGGTGGGGGCGCCCTTCATGCCGCCAGGTGAGATGGGGCTTCTGCTCGGTTCCGACAGCCTGGGACGCGACGTCGCCGCCGGGATCGCGCATGGCGCACGGGTCTCCCTGCTCGTCGGGGCGGTCTCCACCGCAGCGGCGCTGCTCATCGGCGTCACGCTCGGCGCCGTCGCCGGCTACTTCGGTGGCATCGTCGACGATCTCGTCATGCGTTTCACCGAGTTCTTCCAGACCATCCCGAGCTTCGTCCTGGCCATCCTGCTGGTGGCCATCTTCACGCCGACCATCGGCTCCATCGTCTTCGCCATCGCCATCGTCTCCTGGCCCCCGGTCGCGCGTGTCGTCCGGGCGGAGTTCCTGTCCCTGCGTTCGCGCGAGTTCGTCCAGGCCTCCGAGGTGCTCGGGAAGTCGCGCTTCTCGATCGTGATCGGGGACATCCTGCCGAACACCCTCTCCCCGATCGTTGTCCTGTCATCCCTCATGGTGGCCTCCGCCATCCTGCTCGAAAGCGCCTTGTCCTTCCTCGGGCTCGGCGATCCCAATCTGATGTCCTGGGGCTTTCTCATCGGATCGGGCCGCAGCGTCATCCGCCTGGCCTGGTGGATGAGCGTCTTTCCCGGCATTGCCATCTTCCTCACCGTTCTCTCCCTGAATCTCGTGGGCGAGGGGTTGTCCGACGCCCTGAATCCCAGGTTGGCGCGCAATCGCGGGGCAAAGCCATGACGCATCTCCTGGAGGTCAGAGACCTGACGATCGGGCTGCCGCAAGGCGCCGACAGACCGCACGCCGTGGACGGGATCTCGCTGCATCTCGATGCCGGCGAGATCCTCTGCATCGTCGGGGAAAGTGGATCGGGCAAGTCGATCACCGCGAACACCATCATGGGCCTGCTGCCGCGCGAGTTGCCGGTCCTCGGCGGCGACATCCTCTTCGAGGGCGAGCGGCTTCTCGGCCTTTCGGCGGAAGCGCTGCGCTCCCGTCGGGGCCGGCGGATGGCCATGGTGTTCCAGGAACCCATGACCGCCCTCAACCCGCTGATGCGCGTGGGCGACCAGATCGCCGAGGCGCTGGCCGTGCATGGCCGAGGTGGCGAGGCCCGGCAGAAGGTGCCCGAGCTGCTGGCAGCGGTGAACCTGCCGGATCCCGCCTCGATCGCCCGGATGCATCCCTTCCGCCTGTCCGGCGGACAGCGCCAGCGCGTGATGATCGCCATGGCGTTGGCCCTGGAGCCGGCGCTGCTAATCGCCGACGAGCCGACGACCGCGCTCGACGTCACCACGCAGATGCAGATCCTGAAGCTCATCCGCGAGATCCAGGAGCGGCGCGGGATGGGCGTGATGTTCATCACGCACGATTTCGGCGTGGTCGCCGAGATCGCCGATCGCGTCGCGGTGATGCAGTACGGAAGGATCGTCGAGCAGGGCCCCGCGAGGGATGTGCTGAACGCCCCGCAACACCCCTATACCAGGGCGCTGATCGCCGCCGTTCCGCATGGCAGATCAACCCAGGGCCAGGCCATCCGCCCGGCTCCGGTGCTGGAGATGAAAGGGGTCACCAAGACCTATCGTCGGGGCGGCTGGTTCGGCGCCAAGGTGGCCGTGAAGGCCATCCACGACGCCGACTTCGTCCTGAACAAGGGCGAGACCCTGGGCCTGGTCGGGGAAAGCGGTTCGGGCAAGTCGACCCTCGCGCGCTGCGTGGTCCGGCTGGTCGAGCCGGAAGCGGGCGAGATCCTGTTCCACGGCGAGGATCTGCGCCCCCTGTCGCGCCAGGGATGGCGGCCCTATCGCAAGCGGATCCAGATGGTCTTCCAGGATCCTTATGCCTCGCTCAATCCGCGGCGGAAGGTGGGCGATGCGATCACCGAGGGGCCTGTCGCGCACGGCGCGGACCCGAAGGAGGCGAGGCGCCGGGCGGTCGAGCTCCTCGAGCTGGTCAAGCTCGATCCCTCGGCGATCGAGCGCTATCCGCATGAGTTCAGCGGCGGTCAGCGCCAGCGCATCGGGCTGGCTCGCGCCCTCGCCATGGATCCCGAACTGCTCATCGCCGACGAGCCCGTCTCCGCGCTCGACGTCTCGGTCCAGGCGCAGGTGCTGAACCTCCTCGCGGAGATCCGCCAGCGTCTCGGCCTCACGCTTCTCTTCATCACGCATGATCTTCGCGTGGCCGCGCAGATCTGCGACCGCATCGCGGTCATGCAGCGCGGCGCCATCGTCGAGCAGGGCCCGACGGCCAGCGTCTTCGGCGCGCCGCGTCACGGCTACACCCGCGCCCTGCTGGACAGCATTCCCGGCCGCAGCTGGACGCCACCGGTCTCCTCCGAACTCGCCTGAAGGATACGTCATGTCGACCCTCGATCCCGGCGCCCGCCGCGCCATCCTCGACGCCGTCAAGACCCTGGAGGGGGACGCCATCGCCGCGCTGGAACGCCTCGTCCGCTGCCCCTCGACCCTGGGCAACGAGGCCTCCGCCCTGGAGGAGATGGCCCGGAACTACGCCACCCTCGGCCTGGAGCCGGTCCGCGTGCCGACGGTGCCGGCGGAGCTGGCGGCGCATCCCGGCTTCTCGCCCCCGCTGATCTCCTATGAGGGGCGCGACAATGTCGTGGCGGTCCACAGGCCGCGGGAGCGCAAGGGACGCAGCCTGGTCCTTCAGGGCCATGTCGACGTCGTTCCGGAAGGCGCCCCTGATCTCTGGACCACGCCGCCCTATGAGCCCACCATCCGGGGCGGCCGCATGTATGGCCGCGGCGCCGGAGACATGAAGGCCGGCGACATCTCCAACGTGATGGCCTTCCGCGCGCTGCAGCTCGCGGGGCTTCGACCGGCCGCCGAGGTCCAGTTCCATTCCGTCATCGAGGAGGAATGCACGGGCAACGGCGCCCTGGCCTGCATGCAGGCGCTGCCGAAGTGCGATGCCGTCATCATCCCCGAGCCGGGGCCCGGTATCGAGGGCATCTATACCGCCGAGGTCGGCGTGATCTGGGCCTGGGTCGTCGTCACGGGCCGCCCGACGCATGTCCGCGAGATGCAGGCGGGCGTGAACGCCATCGAGGCGGCCTATGTCGTCGCCCAGCACTTCAAGGACTACGAGGCCGAGGCCAACCGGGCCGAGAACGTCCATTCCTCCTTCTTCGGCGTCAATCACCCGGTCAACGTGAACTTCGGAACCGTGCAGGGCGGCGAGTGGAACAGCTCCGTGCCGACGCGGGCGCGGATCGGCCTCCGGGTCGGCATCATGGTGGGCAACACGGCCGCCCGCGTGAAGGCCGAGATCGAGCGGATCGTGGCGGAGGCCGCGAGCGACGAGAGGCTCAGAGGGGCGCGGCTCACGCTGGAGTTCGGCGGCTTCATGGCCGATCCCTGCATCTTCGATCAGCAGGCCCCCATCGTGCAGATGGCGCGCCGCAACTTCATCGACGTGGCGGGCCGCGAATTGCGCGACTATCCGGCCTCGGGCCTGACCGACGGGCGTTTCTTCACGCTCTACCAGGGCACGCCCGTGGCCTGCTTCGGCCCGGACGCGGATGCCATCCATGGCATCGACGAAAGTGTCGGGCTGGAGAGCTTCCATGCCATCACGCGCACCATCGCGCTGACCATGGCCGAATGGTGCGGGGTGGAGAAGGCATGAGCGCGGGCAACCTGCCGGTCTCCGGCGCCCGCCTGTGGGACAGTCTCATGCAGATGGCACGCATCGGCGCGACGCCCAAGGGCGGCTGCAACCGCCAGACCCTGACCGATCTGGACGGCGAGGGGCGGGCGCTGCTGCGGCGCTGGGCCGGGGAGATCGGCTGCAGCGTCACGCTCGACCGGGTGGGGAACATGGTGGTGCGGCGGGAAGGGCGCGAGCCGTCCCTGCCGGCCGTGGCCATGGGAAGCCATCTCGACACGCAGCCTACGGGCGGCCGGTTCGACGGTGTGCTGGGGGTGCTGGCCGGGCTCGAGGTGCTACGGGCCCTGCACGAGGCGGGGATCGAAACCCAGGCGCCGGTCGTCCTGATCAACTGGACGAATGAGGAAGGGGCGCGCTTCTCGCCACCGATGATGGGCAGCGGTGTCGCGATGGGGTTGTTCTCCGAGGAGGAGGTGCTGGCCAAGAGCGACCCGTCCGGCGCCATCTTCGGTGAGGAACTGCGGCGGATCGGCTGGCGGGGGGAGGAGGATCCCCGGTCCCTGCAACGCCTCGGCGCCTATTTCGAATTGCACATCGAGCAGGGTCCGCTGCTCGAGGCGGAGGGCATTCCCGTCGGTGTGGTCGACAAGGCGCTGGGGCAGATCTGGCTCGATGTCACCGTGGAGGGCGAGGAGGCGCATGCCGGCTCGGCCATGGGACCGCGCCGGGACGCCATGATGGCCGCGGCGCAACTCATTCAGGCTGTCGAGGAGATCGCGCTGGAGGCCGGCGGAGATGGCCGCGCCACCGTCGGCCGCCTGCTGGTCTCGCCGGACAGCCGGAATGTCGTGCCGTCGCGCATCTGGTTCAGCGTGGACCTGCGGCATGGCGATCCCGCCGCGCTGTCGGCCATGAGCGAGGCGGTGCGGAGGCGCGCGGAGGAGATCTCGGCCGCCCGCCAGGTCTCCGCGCGGGTCGATCTCTTCTGGGAATCCCCGCTGATACCGTTCGACCCGGCGTTGGTGGACAGACTGCGCCAGGCCGCGGCCGGCCGTGGCCTGCCCTTCAGGACCATGCCCACAGGAATCGGGCACGATGCCGTCTATGTGGCGCGGCGGGTTCCGACCGCCATGATCTTCGTCCCCTGCGAGGGCGGCGTGAGTCACAACGAGGCTGAGGCCATCTCGCCCGAATGGGCCGAAGCCGGGCTCGTGGTTCTGGCGGATGCGGTGCTGGCCACCGCCCGGCCGGTGCGGGAGGAGTGAGGAGCATGCGCATCGCCATCGGTGGCTTCCTGCATGAAAGCCATTCCTTCGCGCCGAGATCGACCGCCTGGACAGACTTTCAGCAGCCGGGCGGCTTCCCCCCGTTCCAGCGTGGCGCGGGCCTGCCGGATGCGCTGCGCCCGACCTCCGTGCCCGCCGCCGGCGCGATCGCCCGGGCGGAGGGCGAGGGGGCCGAGATCGTGCCGCTGGCCTGGGCCTTCGCCAATCCGGCCGGGCCCGTGACGGAGGAGGCTTTCGAGCGGATCAGCGCCTGCATCGTCGCCGATCTGGCTTCGGCCATGGAGGCCGCGCCGCTGGACGGGGTGTATCTCGACCTGCACGGCGCCATGGTCGCGGAAGGCTATCCCGATGCCGAGGGCGAGTTGCTGCGCCGGGTCCGCGCCGTCGTCGGGCCGGACATCCCGGTCGCGGCCAGCCTCGACCCGCACTGCAATCTGACGGCCCGGATGGTCGAGATGGCCGATGTCCTGGTGCCGTTCCGCACCTACCCCCATGTCGACATGAAGGCGGCGGGGGAACGTGCGCTCGCGCTGCTGTTGCGGCGCATCGGGCATGGCGCTCCCTTTGCCCGGGCCTACCGGCAGCTCGACTACTGGATGCCGCTCACCACGCAATGCACGCTGGTCGAGCCGATGCGGGGCGTCATGGAGCGCCGGACCGCCTTGTCGCAGCGTGAGGGTGTTGTCGAACTCGCCTTCTGCTTCGGCTTTCCCTATGCGGATTTCCGCGATTGCGGCGTGGCGCTGGCCTGCTACGCGACGGATCAGAATGCCGCCGATGCCGCCGCGGAGGCCCTGCTGGCCTGCCTGGCGGAGCGGGAGGCGGAATTTGCCGGCGCTGCCGTTCCTGCCGCGGAGGGTGTCGCCGAGGCCCGTGCCCTGGCCGTGTCGGCCAGCCGGCCCGTGGTCCTGGCCGACACCCAGGACAATCCGGGAGGCGGCGGGCATGGCGACACCACGGGCCTGCTGGCGGAACTGGTGCACCAGGATGCGGATGCGGTTCTCGGCCTGATCAACGATGCCGAAAGCGCCGCGCTCTGCCATGCGGCGGGTGAGGGCGCGGAACTCGCGCTCAGGCTGGGCGGAAAGTCGGATGGCGCCCCCTTCGAGGCACAGGCCCGGGTGCTGCGTCTGTCGGATGGTCGTTTCACCTGCACGGGTCCGATGAGCGCCGGAAATCCCGCGAATCTGGGCCCCTCCGCACTGATCGCCATCGGGCGGGTGCGGGTGGTGGTGGTCAGCCGCAAGATGCAGGCCCATGACCAGGCCCTGTTCCGTCACCTCGGCGTGGAGCCGGCGCGCGAGAAGATCCTGGCGTTGAAGAGCAGCGTGCACTTCCGCGCGGACTTCCAGCCCATCGCGGAGAAGGTCATCGTCGTCGCGGCGCCAGGCCCGGTTGTCGCGGATCCATCCTCCCTGCCGTTCCAGCACGTCCGCCCCGGCGTCCGGCGCAGGCCACTGGGTCCGGCCCAGTGACGGGGTGACGGGAACCAAGCCGGGCCGGCTTCTCAGCCGGCCTGGTTCATGAAGGCGCGGACGGCTGCCTGACGGGGCATGGGGGCCACCGCGCCGTAACCGGTGGTCGCCAGGGCCGCGGCGGCATTGGCATAGCCCGCGGCTTCCTCCGCCGTGTCCCCGAGAAGGCGTCGCGCCAGGAAGTTGCCGGCGAAGGTGTCGCCGGCTCCCGTTGCGTCCACCGCTTCCACCTGACGGCCGGGCAGGATGATGCGGCGCTCCGACGTCGCGACCATGACGCCGCGCCGGCCGAGCTTCAGCACCACCAGGGGCGCGAGCTTCAGATAGAAGTCGGCGATGGCGTCCGGCTCCGTCAGCCCGGTCAGCGCGACGGCGTCCTCCTCGCTCGGCAGGGCGATGTCGGCCATGCCGAGCGCGGCGTGCATGATGGCGCGCGCCCTTGGCAGAGGCCACAGCGCCCGGCGGAGGTTGGTGTCGTAGGATATGATGACGCCGGCATCGCGGGCGATCTCGATGGCCCGGAAGCAGGCGTCGCAGGCGCTGGTCGAGATCGCCTGGCTGATGCCGGAAAGGTGCAGGATCCGCGCCCGTCGGATGGCATCCTCCGGCACGCTCTCCGGGGTCATGCGGCTGGCGGCGCTGTCACGGCGGTAGAAGGTGAACTGATGGCCGGCCTCGCCGTGAGTCACGAAGTAGATCCCGGTGGGGGCGTCCCCGCGCCGCTCCACCGTGCCGGTGTCCACGCCTTCGGACGCCCAGAGCGCCATGAAACTGTCGCCCGGCGTATCCTGCCCGATGGCCGTGATGTAGCCGGCGCTGGCCCCGGCCCGCGCCGCCGCGATGGCGGCGTTGGAGGTATCGCCGCCGTGCCCTTCCAGGTAGAGCGGCCGGCCCTGCGCGTCCTTCCGGCTCTGATTGAACTCCAGCATGGGTTCCCCCATGCAGAGAAGATCGGCGCCGCTCATGCCTGCTTGATCCCCAGGGCCTCGCGTGCCGCGGCCTCGACGGCGGCACGGTTTCCGGCGGCGATGGCTGCCTCATCGACCAGCTTGCCGCCGATGCCCACGAAGGCCGCTCCGGCCGCGATGTAGTCACCGGCATTGCGGGCATCCACACCGCCGGTGGGGCAGAAGGCCACACCGGGGAACACGGCCCGGAGCGAGCGGATATGGCCCGGCCCGCCGGCCGAGGAGGCAGGAAAGATCTTGACCACATCCGCGCCGGCCTTCAGGGCGGCGCGGACCTCGGTCGGTGTCATGGCGCCCATCATGAGGCAGGCGCCCGCCGCGCGCGCCGGTGCCGCCAGCGCGGGGTCGACCCAGGGCGAGACCAGGAAACGCGCGCCGGCCGCCAGGCACGCCTCCGCCGAGGCGGCATCAGGCACCGTGCCGGCGCCGACCAGCAGGCCCGGATCGGCGGCCAGGTCACGGATGACGGAGAGCGCATCGGGAATGGTCAGTGTGATCTCGAAGATGGTGACCCCCGCATCCTTCAGCCAGGATGCCGCCAGCGCGGCATGGGCCGCGGTGCTGGTCCGCACCACGGGCACGATGCGGGCCTTGCGGAAGGTCTCGATCAGAGGATGCGGTGCCACGGGCTCATATCCTGCTTGCCGGCCGACACCGGGCGCCGTGGGGTTACCGCGCCGGCAGCTGCCTTTCCGTCAGGCTAACGGCCCGGGACGCGGAGGTGAAGCGCCGCCTGGCGGAAGGCACGACCGCCGGAACGGCGGCACCTAGCCTGCCTGGGCCGCCAGATCCTGCGCCGAGCGCTCCAGATGCCGCGCCGCGATCCGGGCATCCTCCACGCGACCCATGACCTCGGTGAGGCCATCCTGGTAGGACGAGACGCTCCTGTGGAGGGAGAGGGTGGACTCGCGCAGCCGGCCGACCTCGGAGCGGAACGCCGAGACGGCCGCCTTTTGCTCCGCCAGAGCACCTTCCAGCCGGCGCAATGCCAGCCGCAACCGGTTGGAATCCGTTCGAGGGAAGTCGAGGAGGCCGCTTTCCGCCATGGGGTTGCCTGCTTAATCAACTGTTGACGACAAGGCAGGCTTAGACGTCTCGCGGGATGATACGAAGTAAAGCCTGTGGGAAAATCGTTAACTGCCCCGCGACGCGGGTTGTTTCCATTCCCGCGCCGATCTGCTCTAACGCCCGGCCCTTCACGGCACAGGGCGCCCGCCATGACCGACATCATCGGCATCGACTTCGGCACGACCAATAGCGTCATCGCCCTGCACCGGCCGGATGGATCGGTCGAGAGCCTCCGCTTCGCCATGGGATCCCGCGAGGCCGAGACCTTCCGCTCGCTGATCTGCTTCTGGATGGAGGAGAGCGGCGCCGGCCGTGGCCGGCTCGAGCATGCCGCCGGGCCGGCGGCCATCGAGGCCTATCTGGATGACCCCCTCGGCTGCCGCCTCATCATGTCCATGAAGAGCTATCTGGCCAGCCGCAACTTCACCGAGACCAGGGTCTTCGGGCAGGCCCTGACGCTGGAGGCGCTGATTTCGCTCTTCCTGCGCGCGTTGCTCGCCAGCCTTCCCGCCGGCCGCGATCTGCTCCGGGCGAGGGTGATCGCCGGGCGTCCGGTCCACTTCGTGGGCGAGACGGCGGATGACGCCCTGGCGGAGCGGCGCCTTCGGTCCGCGTTTCAGGCGGCGGGATGGAGCCAGGTGGACCTGGCCCTGGAGCCGGAAGCGGCGGGCTATCGCTTCGCCGCGGGGCTGGATGAGCCTGCCAATGTCCTGATTGGCGATTTTGGTGGCGGCACCAGCGACTTCTCCATCCTCCGCTTCGAGCCGGGGGAGCGGCGGCGGGTGACCGCGCTCGGCCATGCGGGGCTTGGAATCGCCGGCGATGCGCTGGACTATCGCATCATCGACAATGTCGTGTCGCCCCGCCTGGGCAAGGGCGACCATTACCGCATCCTGGGCACCGCCCTGCCGGTGCCACCCAGTTTCTTCAGCAGCTTCGCGCACTGGCACCGGCTCTCGCTGATGCGGGCTCCCAAGACCATGCGGGAGATTGCCGAGGTGGCCCGCAACGCCGATCATCCGGAGCGGCTGATGCATCTGCTGCGGCTGGTGGAGGACGAGGCCGGCTATGCCCTCTACCGTGCGGTATCGGAGGTGAAGGCCAGCCTCTCGACGCAGGACAGCGCCGTGCTGCGCTTCCGGCACGAGGACTTCGAACTGGACGAAACCGTCCGGCAGGCGGACTTCGAAGCGTGGATCGCGCCCGAGCTGCGGCGGATCGGCGCGACGGTCAGCGAGGCGCTGGAGCGGGCCGGAGTGCGGGAGGACGCCATCGACCGTGTCTTTCTGACCGGCGGCTCCTCGCTCGTCCCCGCCATTCGCCGCATTTTCGAAGCGCGGTTCGGCGCCGACCGAATCGCCCATGGCGGGGAGTTCGTCTCCGTGGCCGAGGGACTGGCGCTGATCGGTGCCGAGAACGGAGCGATCTAGCGGCGCGTAGCCGGATCATCGCGCCAGGGCGCTCGCGCCAGGCAGACCGTCGGGCGCCCTGCCGCCGCCAGGCCGCCGAGGATCGCAAGCGCCACCAATGCCTCCTCCGGCCGCCAGCCGGATGGAGCGACGATCAGCCCCAGCGGCAGCGACAGCCCCGCCACCCAGGCCCAGCCCTGAAGGAGGACAGCGGAGGCCTCGCCCAGCAGTTGCCTCCGCTGCTCCGGCGTGAAAGCGGGATCCGACACATCAGACAGCGCATCGCCATGACGCCGCCAGAGTGTCGCCAGACGCCGCGCCTCACGCCGCAGGGTCGTCCGGCATGGCTGCGGCCGTTGGCAATCCTGCGTCAGAAGCAGGGCCCGCCAGCCCTGCCGGAACAGCAGCGGGCGTAGCGCCGCTTCATCATCGGACGCGGCCGCGCCAGCGGCCATGTCGAGCGCGTCGCGCCGGACCAGGGAGAGGCCTTCGAGCCAGGGAAGGGCGCCGGCGGCCTCCAGTTCCTGGAGCCGCGGAAGATCCGGATGACGCCTCTCGACGGTGTGCAGCACTCCGCAATCAGGCTCCGCCAGCCTAGCCACGGCCTGTGGCCACCATTCGGCCCCGCCGGCGGCTCCGGGTCGGATCAATCCGATCCATTCGGCGTCGGGATGGGTCTCCGCGCGGGCGAAGGCGCGGCTCTGTGCCGCATCGACCGGCCCCAGATGGAAGAACCGGCAATGCCTTAACCGCGCGCAGTGCTCCGCCACGGGCTCCCAGGCCGCCGGGCTGCCACTGGAATCGACCACCAGCACCTCGCAGGACGAGGAGGGAAGGGTGGCCAGCCAGTTCAGCGTGGAACGGACCTCCGGGCCGGAAGCATCCCGGATCAGCAGGTGAAAGGAGATACGGGGAAGCCTCGCGCCCCTGGGGATGGGGGAGGGCACCGGCACGGATGAAACGGGCCGATCCGGCGCGAGACGGGCCCGCAGCACGGTGGCCAGCGGCACAACCATCGGGGCGTACAGCAACAGGAGCAGCGATCCCAGCGCACCCGCTCCCGCCTGCAGCACCGCGAATCCCAGGACGGCGGCCAGTCCCTGGAGCGACACGAGCAGGGCAAGGCCACGGCGGCCCGCCGGCAGCGGCGCGACCCAGCGTGGAAGCAGGATCGCCATCGTGGCGACCGCGGCCGCCGCCCAGCCCGCCGACACCCCCGACCAGGCCAGCGCCTGGAGCAGCGTCGCACCGCGCAGCATCCAGGCGCCCCGGCCACGGCGGGTGCTCCGGTCGGCGGGCACGGCGGCGGTGAGAGACCCCGAAGGGACCATCGGCAGGACAAGGCTGATCTTCATGGCGGAACCGGTCCAGGCGCATGCTTCTCAGCTCTTATCCCCTCCGGTTGCGGCGAAGGCGGGTTCAGTTGATGGCCGGAATAGGGCCGGCGCCGCGTGACCCGCCTGTCCCCAGCAGGTAAACCCCTGTGCCGAGACGAAGGATGGCCTGCCATGGAAGCCGCGCTAGAAATACTCGTGATTCTGCTGCTGGTGCTGCTGAACGGCATCTTCGCCATGAGCGAGCTGGCGATCGTTTCCGCCCGTCGGGTCCGGCTGCTCGGCATGCAGCGGGGAGGAAAGGCGGGGGCGACCGCGGCCCTCGCGCTGGCCGAGGACCCCCAGCGCTTCCTGCCGACGGTGCAGGTGGGCATCACCCTGGTGGGTGTCCTGGCCGGCGCCTTCGCGGGTCAGGGCCTGGCCCAGCGCTTCGCCGGCGTCCTCGCCCTGGTCCCGGGGCTGGAGGCCTATGCCGCGCAGATCGCCCTGGGCGTCGTGGTGCTCGGCATCACCTACCTGTCCCTGATTCTCGGCGAACTGGTTCCCAAGCAACTGGCCCTGCGCAATCCGGAGGCCGTCGCGACACTGGTCGCCCCGCCCATGCTGCTGCTGTCACGCATCGCCGCGCCGATGGTCTGGCTGCTGTCCCGATCCTCCGCGCTGGTGCTGGGCCTGCTGGGCGCCTCCCGGCCGGTGTCCTCGACGATCACCGAGGAGGAGGTCAAGGCCGCCGTGGCCGAGGGCGCGGAGGCGGGAGCGCTGGAGACCGAGGAACGCCACATGATCGAGCGCGTTCTCCGTCTCGCCGACAAGCCGGTGCGCGCCCTGATGACGCCCAGGACGGAAGTGGACTGGATCGACCGCACGGCGACGGCGGAGGAGATGGCTGCCCGCCTGCGCTCCAGCTCGGTGACGCGGTTGGTGGTGGCCGACGGCCGGATCGACAATGTCGTCGGCGTGGTGGCGGCCAAGGACCTGCTGGACCAGCTGCTCTCCGGCCAGCCGCTTTCGACCGCCGAGGCGCTGCGCCATCCCATGATCCTGCCGGACAATCTTTCCGCCCTGGACGCCCTGGCCCGCCTGCGGAGCGACCGTCTCGGCATCGCCCTGGTGATGGACGAGTATGGCAGCTTCGAAGGCGTGGTGACGGCTTCCGATCTCCTGGAGGCCATCGTCGGCGAACTGGGCGTCGAGGCCGTGCCGACGACCGGCGGCGCCGTCGAGCGGCATGATGGCAGCCTGCTGCTGGACGGAATGATGCCCAGCGACGAGCTGCGCGCACGCCTCGACCTGCCGGAGCTGCCGTCCGAGGGCAGCTATCACACCGTGGCGGGGCTGATGCTCTCCCTGCTGCAGAGAGTCCCGCGCGAGGGGGACCGCATCGTCTGGTCCGGCTGGCGGTTCGAAATCATCGATATGGATGGGCGCCGGATCGACAAGGTCCTGGCGCAGCGGGAGCAGGCGACCGGCTCCTAAAGCAGATCCCGATCCGGTGGAATCACCGGATCGGGTGAAGATGCTGGCAAAAACAAACAGCTTGAGCGTTTTCCGTGAGCCAGTGCGAACGGAAAATGCCCGAGGAAGGAGCCTAGCGGCGCTGCGCCGGGCGCCCGTTCACCAGGGTGCTTAGAGCCCCGCCTGCGAGACGAACTTGGTGATCAGATAGGCCTCGATCGCCTCCGAGCCGCCCTCGGAGCCATAGCCGCTATCCTTGATGCCGCCGAAGGGCACCTCGGGAAGCGCCAGGCCAAGGTGGTTGATGGTCATCATGCCGCTCTCCACCTCGGCGGCGATGGCGTTCGCCGTCTTCGCGGAGCGGGTGAAGGCATAGGCCGCCAGACCGTAGGGGAGGCGATTGGCTTCCTCCACCACTTCGTCGAAGTCCTTGAACGGGACCATCAGCGCCAGCGGGCCGAACGGCTCCTCGTTCATCGCCCGCATCTCGCGCGTCAGGCCGGTGACCACGGTGGGTTCGTAGAAATAGCCCTTGTTGCCAATCCGGTTGCCACCGGTGCGGACCTCGGCGCCCTTCTGACGGGCATCGGCCACCAGAGCATCGATCGAGGGAATGCGCCGGTCATTGGCCAGCGGGCCCATGGTCACGCCGTCCTCAAGGCCGTTGCCGACCTTCACCGCCTTGGCGTGGGCGACGAACTTGTCGACGAACTGATCGAAGACCTTCTCCTGCACCAGGAAGCGCGTCGGAGAGACACAGACCTGGCCGGCATTGCGGAACTTGCTGCCGGCGAGCGTCTTGCTGGCGAGATCGACATCGGCGTCGTCGAAGACGATGGCCGGCGCGTGGCCGCCCAGCTCCATCGTCGCGCGCTTCATGTGCTTCCCCGCCATCTCGGCCAGGTGCTTGCCCACCGGTGTGGAGCCGGTGAAGGTCACCTTGCGGATGGTCGGATGGGGGATGAGGTAGGAGGAGATCTCGGCGGGCACGCCATAGACCAGTCCGACCACGCCCTTCGGCAGGCCCGCATCCAGGAAGCAGCGGATCAGCTCGGCGGGCGAGGCTGGGGTCTCTTCCGGCGCCTTGATGATGATCGAGCATCCGGTGGCCAGCGCCGCGGACAGCTTGCGCACCACCTGATTGATCGGGAAGTTCCAGGGCGTGAAGGCCGCGACCGGACCCACCGGCTCCTTGATGACCAACTGGTACACGCCCTGCGCCCGTGCCGGAATGACGCGGCCATAGGCGCGGCGCGCCTCCTCGGCGAACCAGTCGATGGTGTCCGCGCCGGCCAGGACCTCCATCCGGGCTTCCGGCAGCGGCTTGCCCTGCTCCATGGTCATCAGCCGGGCGATGTCGTCGGCGCGGCTGCGAAGCAGATCGGCGGCCTTGCGCATCAGCTTGGAGCGATCGAAGGCGGAGACGCGTCGCCAGGTGGCAAAGCCGCGCTCGGCCGCGGCCAGCGCCTCGTCCAGATCGGTCTCCGTCGCATGCGGCACCGTGCCGATCTGCTCCTCGGTCGCGGGGTTCAGCACCGGAATGGTGCGGCCGCCCGTCGCCGGGCGCCACTGGCCGTCGATATGAAGCAGGACGTCATGATTCATCGAAGCGTCTCCTCGGAGTCTAACCTGGCCCGAATGTGGCGCCATGCCGTGACCTGTGCCACCCCGGCGCCGCAGCTTTTTGCCCGGCACAACGAAGAAGGGCCCCTCCAGGGAGGGGCCCGTTCCATCATGCGGCCTCGAGTACCGCAACGCCTGGCAGGGTCTTGCCCTCCAGCCACTCGAGGAACGCGCCTCCGGCCGAGGAGACGTAGGTCATCCTCTCGGCCACGCCGGCGTGGCGCAGCGCTGACACCGTGTCCCCGCCGCCGCCGATGGTCTTGAGCCCGGCGGAGGTCGTCAGTGCGGCCGCCGCCTGCGCCACCTGCACGGTCGCCGTATCGAAGGGCGGGATCTCGAAGGCGCCGAAGGGGCCGTTCCAGACCAGGGTCGAGGCGCGCTTCAGCCGTGCCTCGACGGAAGCGACCGTGTCCGGCCCGACATCCAGCGCCATCATCCCCGCCGGCACCGCGTCGACCGATACGGTACGATGCGGCGCGTTGGCGGCGAAGGCCTCCGCCACCACCAGGTCGACAGGGAGCAGCACCTCGCATCCGGCCGCCTTGGCCTCGTCGAGGATGCGGAGCGCCGTCTCGTGCATCTCCGCCTCCTGCAGGGACTTGCCCATGGGCTTGCCCTGCGCGGCCAAAAAGGTGTTCGCCATGGCGCCACCGATCACCAGCACATCCACCTTCCTCGACAGGTTGCCGAGCAGGTCGAGCTTGGTGGAAACCTTGGCGCCGCCGACAATGGCCATCACCGGCCGCGCCGGAGTGCCTAGCGCCGCATCCAGCGCCTCCAGCTCCGCCTGCATCAGGCGGCCGGCGTAGGAGGGCAGCCTGTGCGCGACGCCCTCGGTGCTGGCATGAGCGCGATGCGCGGCGGAGAAGGCGTCGTTGACGAAGACATCCGCCAGCTTCGCCAGGGCCTCGGCCATGGCCGGGTCGTTCTTCTCCTCCCCGGCATGGAAGCGCGTGTTCTCGAGGACGAGAACCTCGCCATCGCCGAGCGCCGCGACGGCCTTCTCGGCGTCGGCGCCGATGCAGTCGTCGGCGAAGGCGACCGGCTTGCCGAGGGCCTCGGACAGCGCCTCGGCCATCGGCTTCAGCGACATCTCCGGCACCCGCTTTCCCTTCGGGCGGTCGAAGTGGCTGCAGACGATGACCCGGGCACCCTTCTCCGCCAGCTCGCGGATGGTGGGCACCAGGCGCTCGATGCGCGTGCGGTCGGTGATCTTGCCGTCGCGCACCGGCAGGTTCAGGTCGGCACGCAGCAGGACCCGCTTCCCGGCGGCATCCAGCTGGTCGAGGGTGCGGAAGCGGGCCATGCCGTGCCGATCCCTCAGAGGCTGCCGAGGAGGGCGGCGGTGTCCGACATGCGGTTGGAGAAGCCCCACTCGTTGTCGTACCAGGACATCACGCGGACCAGCCCGCCATCGACCACCTGCGTCTGCGTCGCGTCGAAGGTCGAGGAATGCGGGTTGTGGTTGAAGTCGATGGAGACCAGCGGCGCCGTGTTGTAGCCGAGGATGCCCTTCATCTCGCCCTCGGCGGCGGCCTTCATCACCTCGTTGACGGCCTCCTTCGTCAGCCCTTCGGTCTTGGCCGGGACGAAGTCCAGGGAGACGAGGGAGACGTTCGGGGTCGGGATGCGGATGGCGGTGCCGTCCAGCTTGCCCTTCAGCTCGGGCAGCACCAGGCCGACGGCCTTGGCCGCGCCGGTCGAGGTCGGAATGGCGGAAACCGCCGCGGCACGGGCGCGGTGCAGATCCTTGTGCAGCGTGTCCACGGTGCGCTGGTCGCCGGTATAGGCGTGGATGGTGACCATGTAGCCGCGCAGGATGCCGAACTTTTCATGCAGCACCTTGGCCACCGGAGCCAGGCAGTTGGTGGTGCAGGAGGCGTTGGAGACGATGACGTGATCCTTGGTCAGCGTCTTGTGGTTCACGCCATAGACGATGGTGGCATCGACACCGTCGCCGGGGGCGGAGATCAGCACCTTGCGGGCGCCGGCCTGCAGCAGCTGCGCCGCCGAATCCCGCTTGGTGAAGAGGCCCGTGCATTCCAGCGCCACGTCGACGCCCTGGTACGGCACCTTGGTCGGATCGCGTTCCGCGCTGACCTTGATGGGGCCGTAGACGCGGCCGTTGTGCTTGATGGTGATGGCGTTGCCCTCGACGCCGACCTCGCCGGGGAACACGCCGTGCACGCTGTCGTAGCGGAAGAGGTGGGCATTGGCCTCGACACTGCCGAGGTCATTGATGGCGACAACCTCGACATCGCTGCGACCGCTTTCCACGATGGCGCGCAGCACCAGCCGCCCGATGCGTCCGAAGCCGTTGATCGCGACCTTAACAGCCATGGTGTGTTTCCCTCGTCTCTGTGAAAAGTGGTCTTGAACGTTGCGTTTCAGGCCAGCTTGCGCCGGACTGCCGATACCACCGCCTCGACCGTGATGCCGAAGTGGCGGAAGAGATCGTCCGCGGGTGCCGAGGCGCCGAACCCCGTCATGCCCACAAAGGTTGCGTCCGCGCCCAGCCAGCGCTGCCAGCCGAAGTCCAGCGCGGCCTCGACGCCGATCCGGGGCGCCTCGCCAAGCACGGCGCCACGGTAGCCCTCATCCTGCAACGCGAAAAGCTCCCAGCAGGGCAAGGAGACCACCGCGGTCGGCACCCCCTCGGCCTGCAGCGTCTCGCGCGCGGCCATCGCCAGATGCACCTCGGACCCCGTCGCCACCAGCGTGGCGCGGCGCGGCCCCTCGGCCTCGGCCAGCACATATCCGCCGCGGGCGCAGCGGTTCTCGCCCGCCTCGCCGCGCAGGGCGGGAAGGTTCTGCCGCGACAGCGCCAGCACCGAGGGTCCGTCCGTGCGCTGGATGGCCAGGTCCCAGCACTCCGCCGTCTCCATCGCATCGGCGGGGCGGAAGACGCAGAGGTTCGGGATCGCCCGCAGAGAAGCCAGGGTCTCCACCGGCTGGTGCGTCGGCCCGTCCTCTCCCAGGCCGATGCTGTCATGCGTCAGCACGTGGATGACGCGGGTGCGCATCAGGGCGGCGAGGCGCAACGCGGGCCGCAGGTAATCGGCGAAGACCAGGAAGGTTCCGCCATAGGGGATGATCCCGCCATGCAGCGCCATGCCGTTCATGGCCGCGGCCATGCCGTGCTCGCGGATGCCCCAATGGATGTAGCGGCCGCCCAGATTGTCCGGCGACAGGACCGGCACACCCTTGACGTTGGTGTTGTTGGAGCCGGTGAGATCGGCCGAGCCGCCGATCATCTCCGGAATGGCCGGCACCAGCACCTCCAGGGTCTTCTGGCTCGACACGCGGGTGGCCGCCTTCGGCTTCTCCTCGGCGATGCGCTGGCGGAAGGCCGCGCTGGCCTCGTGCCAGCCTTCCGGCAGCCGGCCGGCCATGGCCCGCTCGAACTCGGCCTTCTGCTGATGGTTGGCCAGCCGCTTCAGCCAGGACCGGCGGGTGCCGGCGGAGCGCCGCCCCGCGGCTTCCCAGGCGGACTTGATATCGGCCGGGATCTCGAAGGGCGGGCTGCTCCAGCCCAGGGCCTCCTTGGCGGCGGCGGCCTCCGCGCTGCCGAGGGCGGCGCCATGACTGCCCGCCGTGCCCGCCTTGGTGGGGGCGGAGAAGCCGATGATGGTGCGGCAGGCGATGATGGTGGGCTTGCGGCTGCGCGTCGCGGCCTCGAGCGCCTTCTCGACGGCAGCGGCGTCGTGTCCATCGACGCGCCGCACCGCCCAGCCATAGGCCTGGAAGCGCTTCAGCACATCCTCCGAGGAGGCCATGCGGACATCGCCGTCGATGCAGATGCCGTTATCGTCCCAGAGCACCGTCAGCTTGGAGAGCCTGAAGTGGCCGGCGATGGCGGCGGCCTCGTGGCTGATGCCCTCCATCAGGCATCCATCGCCCGCGATCACCCAGGTCCGGTGGTCCACGAGGCTGCGGCCGAACCGGACGGCGAGGTGCCGCTCCGCCAGCGCCATGCCCACCGCATTGGCCAGGCCCTGGCCCAGCGGCCCGGTGGTGGTCTCGATGGCGGGGTGCTCGCCATATTCCGGATGGCCGGCGGCCACGGAATGCAGCTGGCGGAACCGCTTCAGATCCTCGATGCCCATGCCGGCATGGCCGGACAGGTGCAGCCAGGCATAGAGCAGCATGGAGCCATGCCCGGCGGACAGCACGAAGCGGTCCCGGTCCGGCCAGGTCGGATCGGCGGCGTCATACTTCAGGAACTTGCTGAACAGGACCGTCGCCGCGTCCGCCATGCCCAGAGGCATGCCGGGATGGCCGGACTTGGCCTGTTCCACGGCATCGATCGCCAGCACCCGGATGGCGTCCGCCATGCGCCGCGTCTCGGTGCACGGCAGTGCCAGGATGCGGTCCTGCGCCGCCAGAGCGGGGTTGCCGGAGGGATCGGGGAGGGGAGCGATACTGGCCAAGGTGGAGAACCTCTCTGGCATCGGACGGCTATAAGGCTGAGATTACGGCGCGGCAACCCGCTGGCACCGCCCCGTCCCAGCTCCGCCAGTCCGGCTGATTCGTCGGGGTTGCGGCTGCCCATAGCCCGGCGAGGCCCACCCGGCCAGCCTTCCTCTCGCATGCCTGCCGCCGGCGCGCGGAACTTCCCGAGCCGGGCGTTGCGAGCCGGCGGCGAAGTTGCCACCTTCCTCCACCATGAAGCTGCCTTTTCCCGTGACGCGCCATAAGCCGGGCTTCCGCGAGACCGCTCTCTTCAGGCCGGCCTGCGTGGTGCTGGTCGCGGACCCCGCCTTGCCGGAGGCCGCCATCCTGGCCGCCAATCTGGCCGCTGGAGGCTTCGAGGGGCGCATCCACGCCATCGGCATCGAGGCGCCGGGCCTGCTCGCGGCGCCGGACATCGAATCCCTGCCCGAGGTTCCCGACCTGGCCGTGATCTGCCTCCCCCCCGAGGCGCAGCGGGAGGCCATGGCGAGCCTGGCCCGGCTGGGCTGCTTCGCCGCCGTCATTCCGGTCGCCTCGCCCGACCTCGCCGAACTCTGCGAGGCGACGGGCATGCGGGCGCTGGGCGGCCATAGCTTCGGCCTCTGTCTCCCCTCGATCGGGCTGAACGCCAGCCTGTCCCACCTGCCGCCCCGTCCCGGACGCCTGGCGCTGCTCTGCCAGTCCTCGGCCATGGCGCGCGCCATCATCGACTGGGCGGACGGGGAGGAGCTGGGTTTCTCCCATATCGTCGGCATCGGCACGAACCAGGGCCTCGGCTTCGCGCTCTCGCTCGACTGGCTGGCCCGGGACCCGGAGGCCGGCGCGGTGCTGCTGGATCTCCGCCGCATCAAGAACCGCAGGATGTTCATCTCCGCCGCGCGCGCCACGGCGCGGACCCGGCCCGTCGTCGCCATCCGGCCCGGCGGCCGGCAGTCCGATGCGAGCGGGACGGCGGATGCCGTCATGGAGGCGGCGCTGCGCCGCGCCGGCGTCCTGCGCGTCTCCGGGCTGGAGGACCTGCTGTCCGCGGCGGAGACGCTGGCGCGCCTTCGCTCGGTCGTGCGGCGCGGCAAGGATGCGCTGCCCGGCAACCGCATCGCCATCGTGGCCAATGGCCAGGGACCGGCGCAGCTGGCCGCGGACGACGCCCTCCGGGGCGGAGCCCGGCTCGCCGAATGGACGGAGAGCGATGCCGCCGCCCTTCGCCTGGCGCTGCCCAGCGCCAGTTCCGGCAATCCCCTGTTGCTGCCCCCGGAGGACAGTCACCGCCTCGGCGAGGCAGCGAGCCTGGTGGCGGCGCTGCAGGGCGTGGACTCGGTGGTCGCCATCCACGCCCCGGCACCCCTGCAGGATGGCGAGATCACCGCCGGACTGCTGGCGGCCGCCTGCAAGGCGACGCGGGGCGCGCCGATCCTGGTGTCCTGGCTCGGCCGGGCCGGTGCCGATGTGGCCCAGCAGCGCCTCGGGCAGCAGGGTATCGCCGTCTTTCCGACGCCCGAGGCCGCGATCCGCGGCGCCCTGCATCTTGCGACGGACCGCCGCAACCGCGCCGCGGCCGCCGAGCTGCCACCGCGCGAGGTCCTCGAGGTGGTGCCGGACCGCCAGGCCGCACGGTCGATGATCGAGCGGATGCGAAGCGACGGCCGGCTGGACTTCAACGAGGCCCAGGCGCTGAGCCTACTGAGCGCCTATGGCATTCCGGTCATCCCTGGAAAGGCGGTGGCCAGCGTCGAGGAGGCCATCGAGGCGGCCATGCGCATGGGCTTTCCCGTGGTGCTGAAGGCGCTCTCCCCGGATCTGCCGCGCAAGACCGAGGTGGGCGGCGTGGTCCTTGGCATCAAGGACGTGTCGAGCCTCCGGCAGGCCGCGGCCGGCATGCTGCGGAACATCCGCGCGCAGCGGCCCGATGCGCGGCTGGATGGCTTCCTGGTGCAGCGCCAGGCCATGAGCGGGCGCCGGCGCAGCCACGAGTTGCGGATCCGGCTGGGCGATGACGCCATGTTCGGCCCCTTCATCGGCTACGGCCGTGGCGGCACCGCCTCGGATTTCGAGCCTGACGTGGCCTTCGATCTGCCGCCGCTCAATCGGACCCTGGCGCTGGCGCAGATCCGGCGCACCCGGAGCGTCCGCCTGCTGGAAGGCTTCCGCGACCATGCCTCCGTCGATCTGGCGGCGGTGGCCGATACGCTGGTGCGGGTCTCCCAGATGGCCATCGATTTCCCGGAGATCGAGGGACTGATCATCAACCCCCTGCTGGCCGGGGATGAGGGCATCCTGGCGCTGGACGCCTCAGGGCGGCTGCGCGCACCGGGCGTGGTCTCGCAACTGGCCGTGCCACCCTATCCGGCCGAGCTGTCACGCCCCTGGACCGCGCGGGACGGGCGTCAGGTGGTCATCCGGCCGATCCGCCCGGAGGACGCGGCCGCCCATGCGGAAGCCTTCCGCAACCTCGCCCCCGAGGATGTCCGCTGGCGCTTCTTCAGCCAGTTGAAGGAGCTGCCCGCCGCGCAGATCGCCCGCATGACGCAGATCGACTACGATCGTGAAATGGCCTTCGTGGCGGTGGAAACGCCTGAGGGCGGCGTTCCGCGTACGGTCGGCGTCGCGCGCCTGATCCGCGAGCCCGGTCTGCGCCAGGGCGAGTTCGCGGTTGTCACCCTGCCGGCCTGGAAAGGGCAGGGACTTGGCCGGCAGTTGATGGAACGGCTGATGGAATGGGCGCGCGACCATGCCCTGGAACGCATCGTCGGGCAGGTGCTGGTGGACAATCAGCCGATGCTCGGCTTCGTGCGCGCCCTCGGCTTCACCCTGCGCCGATCCGCGGAGGATGAGGAGGTCATGGATGCGATCCTTGACCTCCGCCCGTCCTAGCGCGGGCCGCTTTCCCGGATCAGGTCCCGCACGCGGCTGGCCGCCGCGGGCCCCTTCAGCGCGTTGCGCCAGGCAGACTCGGCAACCCGCTGATGCACCGAGACCGCTTCATCCGCCGCCGTGATGGTGCCGACACCGATCGCCGCGCTGGAGGTCACATCCGCGGCGAAGGGGCTGGTGCAGACATGCGCCCGGTCGCGGCCCCGCAGGACCATGAAGCCACCCGCGGGTTCCATGGACAGCAGGCCGAGCTGCAGGCCGATCGGCACGCTTTCCATCAGGGAGGCAATGCTCTCCACCTCGGTCCGCGCGGCGAGGCGGCAGCGGGTCCGCGTGCGTTCCGACACGGCCATCCCCGCCGCGACGCCCTCGGCGAGGAAGCGCCTGATCGCCCCTTCGGACAACATGGAGATGATATTCGCGCGGCGCGACTGGTGCAGCTTCTTGCGCGCGGCGAGCAGGCCCATGGCCTGATCCGCGGCGGCCCTGGCCGCCACCCGCTCGGAGGAGCCGTCGGCGGCTTCCGCCCAGGCCTCGGCGAGGGCGCCATCGAAGGCTTCCGTCGTCGTCTGATAGCAGAAGGCGCCGCCGACCTGCAGGATCTGGTCGGACTGCTCCTCCACCTGGCGCAGCCGCTCCTGGAAGGCGATCGGTCGGGAGAAATATTCGACGCCGATGCCCAGCAGGGAGAGCGGCGAGATCTTCAGCAGCTCCGCCAACCGGCGGATGGTGTCGAGCTTGATGACCTCGCCTTTTTCATAGCGATAGAGCGCGGCGCGTGACACGCCGAGCCGCGCCGCGATTTCCTCCGCGCGTAGGCCTGATTCCAGGCGGTAGGCCCGCAACTGCTGGCCGATATCGGCGAATCGCATGGCACCTCTTGTCGATATCAACCGTGACGAATCTTTCGCAGAGCGAGAATCTCGCCCGGCGGCTTTGTTTCCGAAAATGCGTGGAGACGCGCCACAAGGCAATCAAAGAATTGCCAGAATTGGTCCAGACTCTCATCCCGAGAGCGAGAGCGGTTAAAATTCCTCTCCCGCACCGCGCCCGGACCGTCTTAGTCGTTGACCTTGTGCTGGGCGAGCCGTTCCAGCGCCTGCACCAGCCCTGAATGATCCCAGTCCTCGCCGCCGGCCGCCGCGCAGGCGGAGAAAAGTTGCTGGGTGGAGGCCGTGTTCGGCAGCGCGACGCCCAGCGCCCGCGCCGATTGCAGGGCCAGGTTCAGATCCTTCTGATGCAGGCGGATGCGGAAGCCCGGATCGAAGCTGCGCGTGATCATCCGTTCACCGTGCAGTTCCAGGATGCGGGATGTGGCGAGGCCGCCCATCAACGCCTGCCGGACCTTCGCCGGATCCGCGCCCGCCTTGCTGGCGAAGACCAGGGCCTCGGCCACGGCCTCGATGGTCAGCGCCACAACAATCTGGTTGGCGACCTTGCAGGTCTGCCCGGCGCCGTTCTCCGTACCCACCAGGGTGATGTTCTTTCCCATCGCCTGGAACAGCGGCAAGGCCTTGTCGAAGGCCTGCTGCGGACCGCCCACCATGATGGTGAGCGAGGCCTGCCGGGCCCCCACCTCGCCACCGGAAACCGGCGCGTCGAGATACTCGCAGCCGGCGGCGTTGATCTTGCGGGCGAAGGTCTTGGTGTCGGTCGGGCTGATCGAACTCATGTCGATCACCAGCTTGCCGGCGGAGAGTCCCTCGGCCACGCCATCCTGCCCGAACAGCACCGCCTCGACATCCGGCGTGTCCGGCACCATCAGGATGATCGCCTCGGCCTCGCGGGCCACCGCAGCCGGGCTCGGCACGACCGTCGCGGCCTCCCGGATCTCAGCGGCAAGGCTCTTGCGATCGGGAACGACGAGGTCGTGGCCAGCCTGCTTCAGGTGCAGCGCCATGGGCCGCCCCATGATGCCGAGGCCGATGAAACCGATTTTCATGATGGGAACTCCTCCGCGTTACGATTGGGATGTCCGTGGCGGCGCCCGGCGCGTCAGCGCGGGCGGTAGGGCGCGAACCAGGACAGTCCTTCCAGGGTGTCGCCCCGGGGCCGGTATTCGCAGCCGATCCAGCCGCGATAGCCGAGCGCGTCGATGCGCTCAAAGACGTAGGGCCAGTTGACCTCGCCGGTGCCCGGCTCGTTCCGCCCGGGCACGTCGGCCACCTGCATATGCGCGATGAGCGGAAGGTGCTTCTCCACGCGCCTGACGATGTCGCCCTCGGTAATCTGGCAATGATAGAGATCGAACTGCAGGCCGATGCGATCCGGCCCCAGGCTGCCGATGATCGCGGCGGCCTGATTAGTGTCGCGCAGGAAGAAGCCTGGAATATCCCTCTGGTTGATGGGCTCGATCACGGGCTTCACCCCCGCCTTGGCGCATTCCTCCGCCGCCCAGTGCAGGTTCACGGCATAGCTGGCCGCCATGGCTTCCCGGGATACGCCCTCCGGCACGAGGCCGGCCATGACGTGCAGGCGGGGGCAGGACAGCGCCGCGGCATAGTCCAGGGCCTTCCGGATCGCGTCGCGGAATTCCGCTTCCCGGCCGGGAATGGCGGCCATCCCGCGCTCACCGCCCTGCCAATCGCCCGGCGGCGCGTTGAAGAGCACCTGGCGGAGGCCATTGTCCTGAAGCCTGCGCGCGATCTCGGCGGCCGGAAAATCATAGGGAAAGAGAAACTCGACCGCCTCGAAGCCGCCCCGACGCGCCGCTTCGAACCGTTCGAGGAACGGCAGCTCCTGGAACATCATGGAGAGGTTGGCGGCGAAGCGTGGCATGCGGCGGGACCTCGGCTGGTCACCCGCCCGGGCGGGTGCGTTCCTCAGGCGGGCCACGCTAGTCGGCCTGTCGCCGAGTGCAAGCCCCCGGACCCCCATGCGTTCAGGAGGGCGCTGGCAGAACCGCTGCAGGTCGGGCAGATTTCCCGCATGTCCCTTTCATCCTCGCCGGACCAGCACGGCCTCAAGCCCGCCCGCCTGCTCGGGTTGGCGGCACTCCTGACTCTGCTCGGGGGGTGCCTGATGGTCCTGAGGCCATTCGTCTCGGCCCTGCTCTGGGCGGCGATCCTGGCCTTCTGCACCTGGCCCGCCTATCGGACCCTGCGGGACAGGCTGCATCTGCGGCCCTCGCTGGCCGCCCTGGTCATGGTGACGATCGAGATGCTGCTCCTGGGCCTGCCGATCCTTTTCGCCGCGCCGATCCGCGCCGAGGACGTGGAGAGCCTTCGTCAGGCGATCGACGGCTTCATCGCCAGCGGCCTGCCCAGCCTGGGCGGCAAGCTGGCGCAGATCCCGATCGTCGGCGAGTTCCTGGGACGGCAGTGGGACTCCCTGCAACTCGACTTCACCCCGCTCACCAATCTGCTCCAGCCCTATGCCGGCGTCATCGCGCAGCAGGCACTCGGCCTCCTGCTGGCGGTGCTGTCGGGCCTCGCGGAGCTGGTCCTGGCGATCCTGCTCTCCTTCTTCTTCTACCGGGACGGCCCGCGCATGGCCGCCGGGCTGGAGGCGGTGATCGTCCGCATGGCCGGCGCCCAGGCGCGACGCCTGGTGCAGCTCACCGCCAATGTCACGCTCGGCGTGGTCTACGGGCTGCTGGGCACGGCGGTGGCGCAGGGCGTGCTCACCGGCTTCGGGCTCTGGATTTCCGGCGTGCCGCAGCCGGTGCTGCTCGGCGTGGTGGCGGGGCTCATCTCCATCCTGCCGATCGGCGCGCCGGTCGTCTGGTTGCCGGCCGCGCTGTGGCTGTTCAGCCAGGGCTCGACCGGCTGGGGCCTCTTCCTGCTGATCTACGGCGCGGGTGGCATCAGCAGCGTGGACAATGTCATCCGACCCTGGCTGATCAGCCGCGGCGCCGACCTGCCGCTGCTTCTCACCATCCTCGGTGCACTGGGGGGCATCTTCGCCTTCGGCTTCCTCGGGTTGTTCCTCGGGCCGGTGCTGCTCGCGGTGGGCTTCACCCTTCTGCGCGACTGGGCGGAGGAGGAGCCGCAGACGCTGCGTTGACGCGCCTGTGTCTTGTCTCTCCGAGGCGGCGTACCGAACTGTCGCTTCATGATCGATCCGAAAATCCTTCTCGAGCAATTCCTGGGCGCCGGCCGATCCGGCGGACAGGCGAACCCCTCGAACCCTCGGGCCGGCGGCAGCGATTTCGGCAGTCTGATCGACGCCGCGCGTGCCGCCCTGGGTGGCGGCGGACCGCAGGCTCCGCAAGGACAGTCGGCCCCGGGACAGGCCTTCCCCGGACAGGGTGGCCCGCCCCCCGCGCGAGGCGGCTCGGGCTTTCCGGGCGCGGGTTTTGGCGGTGGTGGCCTCGGAGGCGCCGCCATGGGCGGGCTGCTCGGCATGCTCCTGGGCCGGGGCCGACGGGGTCGCTCCGGCGGCCTGTTGGCCACGCTGGGCCCGATGGTGCTCGGTGCCCTGGCCAGCCGTGCCTTTCAGGCCTGGCAGCAGGGCCGGGCGGCGCAATCCTCCACGCCCCTGGCGCCACAGCAACTGGCTGAGGTGGATCCCCGCTTCCTGCCCTCCGCGGCCCCCGCCACCGATGGCCAGCCTTTCGAGTTCGCGGTCATCCGCGCCATGGTCGCAGCCGCCAAGGCGGATGGGCATCTGGACGAGCAGGAGCGCGCGCAGATCCTGGGCCAGATGTCGGAAGGCGGCATGGATGTCGAGGCCCAGCAGTTCCTCGCCGAGCTGATGGCATCCGACCTGAGCCCAGCCACCGTCGCAAAGGCGGCCGGCAGCGAGGAGCAGGCATCACAGCTCTACGTGGCCTCGCGCATCGTCGTCGATGCCGAATCGCCCCAGGAGCGCGCTTATCTGGACGCGTTAGCGGTGGCCTTGAGGCTTCCCCCGGACTTGGCCGCGCATCTCGATCATCAGGTGACGGTCACGCTGCAAGGCTAGCCACGCGGCGCCGTGGGTCATCGGCCCACGGCGTAGCCCTGCATGCCACGAGGGTTCGCCCCCGCGAAGATCTGTCCGTCCGGCTCGCGCCGCACGGCGGACAGCCGTCCTTCCGACCATTCCCCGCCCATCTCGGCCAGATGGCCCCGCGCCTTCAGATCCTCCAGCACCGCGGCATCGAAGCGCCCTTCCAGCACCACCTTCCCGGGGCGGGCGACGCGCGGCCAGAAGCTTGACGGCCAGTGCTCGGTATGGAACGAGGGGGCGTCGATTGCCTGCTGGATCGTGAGGCCGTGGTCGATCATGCGGGTGAGCATGATGGGCTGCCATTGATCCTGCTGCTCGCCGCCCGGTGTGCCGAAGGCCATCCAGGGCCGCCCGTCGCGCAGGGCCATGCCGGGTGAGAGCGTGGTCCGGGGCCGCTTGCCCGGCCTCAATCCGTTCGGCAGGCTTTCGTCGAGCCAGAACATCTGCCCCCGCGTTCCCAGGCAGCAGCCGAGCTCCGGGATAGCGGGAGACGATTGCAGCCAGCCGCCGGAGGGCGTGGCGGACACCATATTGCCCCAGCGATCGATGACATCGACATGGCAGGTGTCCGCGCCGCTGACGCCGAGGCGCGACACCGTGGGCTCGCCGACGCCGGCAACCTCGGAGAGCTTCTGCGCGCGCCGGGCCGCGTCATGGTCCACCCAGGCCCAGTGCCCCGGGATGCCGCCCGGCCGGAGCTCCAGGGAGGCCTGCCGGCCGATCAGGCCGCGGCGGCGCTGGCTGTACGGTTCCGACAGGAGCTCCGCCATCGGCACGTCCGTGAAGTCGGGGTCGCCGTAGTAGGCTTCCCGATCGGCGAAGCCGAGCTTCATGGCCTCGACAACCGTATGGACATACTCCACCCCCAGGGGGTCCATTCCCGCCAGGTCGAAGCCCGCCAGGATGGCCAGGGTCTGCAGCATGGCGGGACCCTGGCTCCAGGGGCCGCATTTGAGCACGGTGACGCCGCGATAGTCATAGGCCAGCGGCGCTTCCACCGGCGCACGCCAGCGTGCCATGTCCTGGCCGGTGAGAAGCCCGACATGGCGGCGGCCGGAGGCGTCCAGCACCTCCGTCCGGCGGCAGAAGGCGTCGATGGCCTCGGCGACGAAGCCCTGGTACCAGGCGCGTCGCGCCGCCTCGATCTGCGCGACGCGGTCGCCGCCGGCGGCTTCCGCCTCCCGCACCACGCGCCGGTACGTCTCGGCCAGCGTGGGGTTGCGCCAGAGCTGGCCGGCGCGCGGCCCGCCGTCCCGTAGCCACAGGGCGGCGGAGGTTGGCCATTCCTGCTCGAACAGGGGCCGCACGCTCTCGACCGTCGCGGCGATGCGGGGCACGTAATGGATGCCGCGCTCGGCGTAGCCGATGGCGAATTCCAGCACGTCGCCCAGCTTCCAGCTGCCCCAACTCTGCAGCATGGTCGCCCAGGCATCGAAGGCGCCGGGAACCATGGCGGGCAGAAGGCCGGTTCCGGGGATCAGGTCGAGTCCCAGCTCGCCCTTCACCCTGGCGACGCTGAGGGCCTCCGGCGCCGGCCCCTGGCCGCAGATCACGGATTGCCGCCCCGATGCCGCGTCATGGACGATGATCGGACAGTCTCCGAGGGGGCCGTTCAGATGCGGCTCGGCGATCTGAAGGGTGAAGCCCGCCGCCGCCGCGGCGTCGAAGGCATTGCCGCCGCGTTCCAGAACCGCCATCGCCACCTGGCTGGCGATCCAGTGCGTGCTGCCGACAGCGCCGAACGTGGCGGCGATCTCCGGGCGGGTTGTGAACATTCTGCTGCTCCTGCGGCGAGGCGGGCTTGGGTGCTTGCCTCGCCGTCTCTGCGCGTCGAAAACCGGCCGGTCAACCTCGGAGGACGGGATGAAGGGCAGGCTGATCACGGTGGTCGGCGATTCGGGCGCGGGCAAGGACACGCTTCTCGGCCTGGTCCAGGATCGGTTGCGGGAGGATGCCCGGTACCGCTTCGTGCGCCGCTTCATCACCCGGCCCGCCGAGACCATCCGCCACGCCGGTGCGGAGGATCACCTGCCGATCTCCGGCACGGCCTTCCGGGAGGCACTGGCCACAGGCGCCTTTGCCCTGCACTGGGAAGCGCACGGCCTTTCCTACGGTATCCCGCGCGACATCGAGACTGATCTGACGGAAGGTCGCGTCGTCGTGGCCAATCTGTCGCGGACCGTGCTGGAGGAGGCCAACCGGCGCTATCCGTTGCTCGTCCTGCTGGTGACGGCGCCGCTGCCGCTCCGGGCGGCGCGCCTCGCCGCGCGGGGGCGGGAAAGCCAGGAGGAGGTCGCCCGCCGCCTCGGCCGCACGGCGCCGCTCGCGGCCGGGCTCGAGGTGATCGAGATCGCCAATGATGGCACGCCCGAGGCGGGCGCCGCCCGCCTGCTGGCCGCGCTCCACCGGGCCTCGGCCGCGGCGGCGATCAGCCGGCGAGCCTGAACCGCTCCAGAATCAGGAAAGGTTCGCCCGGCCCGGCCTGGGCGAACAGGCATACCTCCCGCACCCGCCGGGGCCGGCCCGCGGCGGTGCCCAGGGCCGCCTCGGCGGCCGGGCGCAGAATATCGGCCTCCCCGGGCGTCAGGCGGCGGGACAGCGTCATGTGGAAGCGCCAATCCTCGAAGACATGAGGATAGCCCCAGCGGTACAGGTGGCTGCGCTGCCGCTCCGCCAGCCGCTCGGGCCTGCGCCGCGCGACCTCGGCCTCGGTAAGAGGCGCCCGGCAGGGCTCCAGCATCTCGACCGCGGCATCGGCGAGAGCCTGAAGGGCGGGGCAGGGGTGGCTTTCCCGCAGCGCCAGGAAGCCATCCAGATCCGCCACCACGAGGGGCGGCAGGTCGAAGGGCGCGATCCGCCCCGCGAGGTTCCGGGCGGCCTCGCGAACTCCCGCCTCCAGGATGGCGGGACGGAAGGGCGCCTTCAGCGTCGCGTGGAAACCGTATCCGCGCGCATCGGCCGTCACCTCGGCCAGATCCAGCCCGGCGATGGAAGGCTGGGGCAGCGCGGCGCCCGTCTCCGCGTCCCGGCCCAGCCAGGCGGAGGCCGCGGCATGCAACGGATCCTCCCGCTCCGGGGCCCAGTAGAGCGCCAGCCGCGCGCTCATGCGATGCGGCTGCCTTCGCGCCACACGCTCCGCACCACGGGGATGCCGTCCAGCGGGCGCAAGCGGACCAGATCGGCGCGCCGGCCTGCCTCGAGCCGCCCGCGGTCCTGCATCCGCAGCATGCGGGCCGGCGCGTCGGTGATGGTGGCCACGGCGGCGGGGAGGCTGATGCCGGTCTGCGCCGCGGCGCGCCAGACGGCCTCGATCATGGCCGGCGGGACATAGTCGCTCGCGAACACATCCACGAGCCCGGCCCGGACCAGATCGGCGGCGGCGACATTGCCGGAATGGCTGCCGCCGCGGACGATGTTCGGCGCTCCGGCGATGATCTCCATGCCATGGCGCCGCGCGCTCCTGGCCGCCTGCAGCGAGACCGGGAATTCCGAGATGAGCACGCCATCGGCGGCGTTGCCGGCGATCTCCTCCTCGTCCCAGTCGTCGTGGCTGGCCAGGGGCAGGTGGCGATGCGCCAGCCGGTCCAGCAGGGCGCGCCGCTGGGGCCCGCGCAGCCGCTCGCGCTGCTCCAGCAGGTTGGCGATCCGGCGGTCCACCTCGTCGGCCGACAGGCCGCCCCGGAGCCGCATGGCACGGTAGCGCTCGACATCGACATACTGCCCGACGCCCGGCGAGTGATCCATGAGGCTCGCCATGCGCACGGCCGGATGGTCGGCCACCCGCTCCAGCAGGGGCAGCAGGTCGGGCGCCGGCAGTTCGCAGCGCAGATGCAGGAAATGCTCGCTCTTCAACAGGCCGGTCGGCGCCAGGGCATCGAGGTCGGCCACCCCGTTCAGGAAGGTTTCCGTACGCTCGGCATCGAAGCCAAGGTCGCCCAGGCACAGCGCGTCCAGCACGGTGGTGACACCGGCGGCCGCCGTCTGCGCGTCATGCGCCAGGAAGGCCGAGCGGGAAGGCCACCGGGCCGCCGAGCGGGGCAGGACCTGGCGCTCCAGATTGTCCGTATGGACGTCGATGACGCCCGGGATCAGGTGGTCGCCCTCCAGGTCGATGGCCCCCGGCAACCGGCTCGGGCCGGGCTGGAGCTCGGCGATCAACCCGTCCCGGACCAGGAGGGTCCCGGCCTCCACGCGATCCGGCAGGACCAGCAGGGCGTTGGTCAGAATGGTTTCGGCGGTCATGCGGCGTCCTGGATGGGCAAGACTTCAAGAAGGCGGTCGGCGACCCTGTCGCGCACCTCGGTATCATGGAAGATGCCGATGATGGCGGCGCCGGCCCGCTTGGCCTCGGCGATCAATGTCATCACGACTTCGCGGTTGGCGGCATCAAGGCTGGCTGTCGGCTCGTCGAGCAGGAGAATGGGGTAGCCGGGGCCGAAGCCGCGGGCAAGGTTGACGCGCTGCTGCTCGCCGCCCGAGAAGGTGGCGGGAGGAAGGCCATGCAGCCGTTCCGGCAGATTCAGCCGGAGAAGCAGGTTGCGGGCCCGGCTCCGGGCGGCCTCGGCCGCCATGCCGGCGGCGATCATGGGCTCCGCCACGATGTCGAGGGCACCGACACGCGGGATGACCCTCAGGAACTGCGAGACATAACCCAGGGTGCGGCGCCGTATCTCCCGCATCGCCCGCGCATCGGCGGCGGTGATCTCCACCGGCTCGCCCTCGTGCCGCAGCCAGATGTGGCCATGCTCGGCGCCGTAATTGCCATAGAGGCATCGCATCAGCGTGGACTTGCCGGCCCCCGAGGGGCCCGCCAGGGCGACGCATTCGCCCGGCATCACGCTGAACCCGACATGGGCCAGCACCGGGATTCTCAGCCCCCCCTGCAGATGCAGGCGGAAGCTCTTGCCGAGATCTTCGGTCCAGAGGGAAGCCGTCATGCCGCCAACACCGATGCGACGAGAAGTTGCGTGTAGGGATGCTGCGGATCGTCGAGCACCCGATCGGTCAGCCCATGCTCCACCACGCGGCCGTGGCGCATCACCAGGATGCGGTGCGCCAGGAGGCGCGCGGCGGCGATGTCATGCGTGACCAGGAGCACCGCGATGCCGAGATTGGAGACCAGCCCGCGGATCAGGTCGAGGAGGCGGGCCTGGACCGAGACGTCGAGCCCGCCGGTCGGCTCGTCCATGAAGACGAGGCGCGGGCGGGTCACCAGTGTCCGGGCGATCTGCAGGCGTTGCTGCATGCCGCCGGAGAAGTCGCGCGGCAGGTCGTCGATGCGCGTGGCGTCGATCTCCACCCGCCGCAGCCAGTCCAGCGCCTCCGCGCGGATATCGCCGTAGTGGCGCGCGCCCACCGCCATCAGCCGCTCGCCGACATTGCCGCCGGCGGAGACGTTCATGCGCAGGCCGTCGCGGGCATGCTGGTGCACGAAGCCCCAGTCGGTGCGCATCAGGCGGCGCAGCGCCGCGGCGCTCATGTCATGCACCGAATGGGCCATGCCCTCCAGGTCTCGATAGACCACCTGGCCCGCATCGGGCCGCATCTGCCCCGACAGGACGCGCAGCAAGGTGGACTTGCCGGAGCCGGACTCGCCGACGATCGCCACGACCTCTCCGGGATGGATGTCGATCTGCACATCCTCGAGGGCACGGATGGCGCCGAAGCGCAGGGCCAGGCCGGAAGCCTCCAGAAGAGCGCCGCTCATGCCGCGTCCTCCGTGCGGGAGGCCTGCCGCTCCTCGCAGTAATCGGTATCCGAGCAGACGAACATGCGGCCGCCGCGATCGTCGGTCACGACCTCGTCGAGGTAGCTGTCCCCGGCTCCGCAGAGGGCGCAGCAGCCCTTGGCGCGGTGCGCGCGGAAAGGATGATCCTCGAAATCGAGGCTGCGCACGGAGGTATAGGGCGGCACGGCATAGATGCGCTTCTCGCGGCCGGCGCCGAAGAGCTGCAGCGCGGGCATGCGGTCCATCTTCGGATTGTCGAAGGCCGGGATCGGCGAGGGCGACATGAGGTAGCGCCCATGCACCATCACCGGATAATTATAGGCGATGCTGATCTCGCCATGGCGCGCGACGTCCTCGTAGAGCTTGACGTGCATCACGCCATAATCGGCGAGGCCATGCATGCGCCGCGTCTCGGTCAGGCGCGGTTCCAGCCGGAACATCGGCTCGGGCATGGGCACCTGATAGACGATGATCTGCCCTTCCGTGAGCTTCGCCTCCGGAATGCGATGGCGCGTCTGGATGATGCTGGCCTCCCTCGTCCGGGTGGTCACCGCGATCCCCGCGACGCGCCGGAAGAAGTGCCGGATCGACACCGCGTTGGTGGTGTCGTCGGCGCCCTGGTCGATGACCTTCAGGACGTCGTCCGGCCCGAGCAGCGAGGCGGTCACCTGGATCCCGCCCGTCCCCCAGCCATAGGGCAGCGGCATCTCGCGGCCTCCGAAGGGCACCTGGTGCCCGGGAATGGCGATGGCCTTGAGAATGGCGCGGCGGATCATCCGCTTGGTGTTCTCATCCAGGTAGGCGAAGTTGTAGCCCGGGTCGGCGGTCATTCCGCGGCCTCCACGGATCGGGGTTCTGCCGCGGCGGCCTCCCGCAGGCGGCGCACCACTTCCAGCTCGCTCTGGAAGTCGACGTAATGCGGCAGCTTGAGGTGCTCGACGAAGCCGGTCGCCTCGACATTGTCGGAATGGAGCATGACGAATTCCTCGTCCTGGACCGGCGCCGCGCGGTCCTCGCCGAGAGCGCCGGCCTGCAGGGCCCGATCCACCAGGGCCATCGACATGGCCTTCCGCTCGCAGCGGCCCAGCACCAGCCCGTAGCCGCGCGTGAACTGCGGCGGCTGGCTGCGCGAACCGTGGAACTGGTTGACCATCTGGCATTCGGTGACCTCGATCTCGCCGAGATCGATCTCGAAGCCAAGCTCCGGCGGAACCATGGAAACGGTGACCAGGCCCTGCCGGATCTCGCCGACGAAGGGGTGGCTGTTGCCGTAGCCCCGCTGGGTCGAATAGCCGAGGCTGAGCAGGAAGCCTTCGTCGCCACGGGCGAGGTTCTGCAGGCGGGCGGAGCGGTCGGCCGGAAAGCTCTGCGGCTGGCGGGTCAGGTCCGCCGGCTCCTGGCCGTCCTCCGGCTCGCGCGCCATCAGCCCCTCGCGGGACAGCAACTCGGTGACATGCGGCGCGGCGGGTTGCGGCTCGGCCGCCTGGGGCGCCGCCTCCGGCGCGGCGTCCGGACGGGCGAGGGAGAAATCCAGCAGGCGATGCGTGTAGTCGTAGGTCGGGCCGAGCACCTGGCCGCCGGGCAGATCCTTGTAGGTGGCCGAAACCCGGCGGTTGAGCCGCATGGCGGCGGTGTCGAGGGGCCGCGCATAGCCGAAGCGCGGCAAGGTGGTGCGGTAGGCCCGCAGCAGGAAGATCGCCTCGATCAGGTCGCCCTGCGCCTGCTTGATGGCCAGTGCCGCGAGGCCCCGGTCGAGGCAGGAGCCTTCCGCCATGACCCTGTCCACCGCGAGACCAAGCTGCTGCTCGATCTGCGCGATCTCCAGCTCGGCGGTGACCGGATCGCCCCGCCGGGTCTCGCCAAGCCAGGCATGGGCGTGGCGAATGGCCTGCTCGCCACCCTTGACCGCAACATAAGCCATGGCCTCAGCCCCCCTGGATGCGCAAGGTGCGGGGCAGGGCCGCCAGATCCCGGCCCGCGCAGAGGATGGCGTCGACGCCACGCGGGAAGGCGCGGCCCATCTCCGCCCATTCGCCGATGAAGGATGCCGGCGCGTCGCGCACCTCGAGCCGATGCTCGCGCTCGATGCCGGGGCCCGACAGACGCCATCCCGCCTCGCCGCGGAGCGCGGCGACCTGCCAGATCAGTGTCGCGCCGGCCTGCGGGTCCTCGTCGCTGCCCGCCGGCAGGGCCGACAGGGACGGGGGGGCGCCGACGATCAGGGCGAAGGCGGCCTGGCCCGGCTGCGGGACCATGGGGCAGCCGCAGTGGAAGCGGAGCCAGTCGGCCGCCTCGCCCCCGACATCGGTGAAGAGCGGTGTCTCGGCATCCACCAGGGTCAGCAGCGCCGCGGCGGTGGCCGGAGCCAGCGGGGCGGGCGGGGTGGGTGCCGCCTCGAGGCGCTGGATGCGGCCGGGGCGGCTCATGGCTTCCAGGATGGCGCGGAAGCTCGCCTGCGCATCCAGGACAGGATCAGCGAAACCGGGGCGCATCAGCGCATGCTCGCCATGGTGAAGAACTGCACGCGCGTCGCGGCGGCCTTGCGCGCCGTGGCTTCGGCGCCGGCGGCCTGCGCGGCGGCCAGGGGCGCGATCACGCCCGAGAGGAGGGCCGGACGGCGCTCGGGGTCCTGCAGGGCGGCGTCCAGCACGGCGGCCAGCTCCGCCTTCCGGTCGTCCCGGCCCAGGACATAGGCGTGTCCCATCCGCCCGTCGGACAGAGTGATGCTGCAGCGGGTGACGACGGCTTCCGACAGGTTGAAGGCGGCGCCGTCGCCGCCGGCGCGGCCCCGCAGCATGACCAGGCCCGTCTCGGGGCCTCGCAGCCGGGTGTGGGACGGCAGGGGCGGCACGGCTTCGAGGTGTTCGGTCATCGCCGCCGCGCTCGACCGGGCCAGGATGCCCATCCAGCGCCTTCGTTCGCCGTGGTCCTGAGGAAAATCTGACAAGGCAGCCTCGGGGTCTGTTGAGATGTCTAGACGACTAGATATCCGATCCCCTACAGTCAATCCGAATTTGCCACCTCACCTCAGGATGAAGCTTGAAGCTTTGATGACGACGCAGAACTCGGCCAAAACCCTGGCGCGTGGTGAGGGCGTCGCCCTGTGGCGCCAGATTGCCCAGTCGCTTGAACGAGGCATGGCGGAAGGCGTCTTCTCGCCCGGCGAACGCCTGCCGACCGAGGCCGCGCTGGCGGCCCGGCACGGCGTCAACCGCCACACCGTCCGCCGCGCGCTGGATTCCCTGGCGCTGCGGGGCCTGATCCGGATCGAGCAGGGGCGAGGCTCCTTCGTCGCCGACGACATGCTCGACTACCCCCTCGGGCCGCGCATCCGTTTCTCGGAAGTGATCCGCGCGCAGAATCGCGAGCCCGACGGGCGCATCCTGCGCCTGCTGGAAGTCCCGGCCGAATCCTCCGTGGCCGAGCCCCTGCGGATAAGGGTGGGCCGGCCGGTGCTGCTGGTGGAGCGGCTGGGCCTCGCCGATGGCCGGCCCGTGGTGCTGGGGCGCCATCATTTCGTGTTGCCCCGCCTGGCGGGACTGGCCGAGGCCCTGCGCGACCAGGCTTCCATCACCACCGCCCTCGGCCGCTGCGGCATCGCGGACTACCGGCGCCGCTGGACCCGCCTGACGGCTCGCCTGCCGGAGGCCGAGGAGGCGGAGCGTTTGCAGCAGGCCCGGCTGCGGCCGGTCATGCAGGCGGAGGCGCTGAACGTCGATCCCTCCGGGGAACCGATCGATTACACCCTGTCATGCTACGCCGCCGGGCGCGTGCAGGTGGTCATCAGTGACGGCGGCGGAGTGGATTCATGAAGGCTTGGGTGATTTCCGGCGGCCAGCTCCTCCGGGACAACGCGCTGCGGAACGAGGATCTGTTTCTCGGAGGCGGCGTCGTCCTGCCAGACCCGGCAGCGGGCGCCGCTAGGCTCGATGCCCAGGGATTGCTGGTCCTGCCCGGTATCGTCGATATCCACGGGGACGCGCATGAGCGGCAGTTCCAGCCCCGGCCCGGCGTCAGCTTCCCGTCCGCTCTCGCCCTGCGCGATTCGGAGTCCCAGATCCTTGCCGCCGGGATCACGACGGCCTTCCTGGGGGTGACGCTGTCCTGGGAGCCCGGCCTGCGATCGGTCGCGGCCTGGCGTCAGATCCTGCAGGCGCTGGAGGCGGCCAGACCCTGGCTGTCCGCCGATCTGCGCGTGCATCTGCGCTTCGAAGCCGACAACCTGGATGCCTTGGAGGAGGCGCTGGCGGATATGGAGGCCGGCCGGGTCGATCTCCTCGCCTTCAACGACCACACGCCCAGCATTGTCCGGAAGCTTCAGGACGAGCGCCAGGCCGCCAAGTACGCGGAACGGGCCGGCATCGGCCTGGACGCCTTTCGTGACCTCGCCCGGGCTGCCATGGCCCGGCGGGCGGAGGTGCCGGAGGCCCGCAGGCGGATGGCGGAGATGGCGCGGCGTCTCGATCTGCCAATGGCCAGCCACGACGAGGCCAACCTTGACGAGCGCGAGGCCTTCCGCGCCCTCGGCGTCGGCATCAGCGAGTTTCCCATGGCCGAGGCCGTGGCCGAGGCGGCGCAGCGGGCGGGGGAGGCGGTGGTGATGGGAGCGCCCAATGTCGTGCGCGGCGGCAGCCATCTGGGCTGGGCCAGCGCGGCGCCGTTGGCGGAGCAGGGGCTGGTGACGATCCTGGCCTCGGACTACGTCTGGCCGGCGCTTCTGGAGGCGGCTTTCACCCTGCTCGATCGGGGCAGGCTCGACCTGCCGGCCGCCTGGGCTCTCATCAGCGGCAATCCGGCTCGTGCCGCGGGGCTGCGGGACCGCGGCGACCTCCTGCCAGGCATGCGCGGGGATGTCGTGGTGGTAGATCCGGCACGGCGGGCGCCGGTTGCCGTCTTCTGCGCCGGCCGATTGGCCTGGGCCCAGGCTGAATTCGGCTCACGGCTGCGGCAAGGTTGATGAACAAGAAAAGGGCGCCGTTGCCGGCGCCCTTTTCTTGTTAGCTCCCCGGACTGAATGAAGAAACGAACTTCTTGTCCGAGATTCCCCGAGAAACTACGTGGAAACTGCACGCGAAGCAAAGGAAGCGTGATCGGGAACGAGCGGAGCGTGTACGTCTTGCTGGGAGGCCTCCTCCTCCCCTGAGGTCGCGGGCTGTTGCGCTGGCTCTTCAGAAGGGAGAGGTTCGAACGAAGGATCTGACCGATATTGGTGTCCCTCGTTGCTACTTGTCTCGCATGTGCGACGAGGGGTTGCTCGTAAAGGTGGCTTATGGACGTTACCGGGCTGCACTTCCTGATGCTGCTTGAGCGCGCAGGTGGCAGCCGAAAAATTGAGGCCGGTGGCGCTGGCACGCCTGCCGCTCCACGCCTCTTCATGCTGTCGCGGCGGTCGCCTGCGCAGAAAGGAAGTCGATGAAGGCACGTAGCCGCGCCGTGACGATCATGGTGGCCTCGCCGCGGGCGGCTCGGTCGATCTCGTCGCGCGCCTCGTCGCGCAAGGGCTCAGCGATGAGCTTGGACAGAGTTTCGTCGTCGAAAACCGCGCGGGCGCTGCCGGCACCGTCGGCCACGCCGTCGTGGCGCGCGCCAAGGTGGCTGTCGCCCGCAAGCTGGCCGTCGTGTTGCACCGGATGTGATGCGATGGCACCGAATCCTGCTGGAGCCGAGAGGCGACCGTGGCGTAGTTCGCCGGAGCGGCTACGGAAAACCGGCACCCGAAGTCCCATCGTGGGGACGAGGCCGAATGAGGTCGCAACAGCCGCCGTGCCAGCATCCGCTGAGCCCGCTTGCTAGATTAACCCGCCCAGCCTTCCTGACCGTAGCCTTTGGCGCCCGCCCATCGGCTCGACGAGTTGCTGCCGTGGACCTGGAAACCCAAACCCGATGCCGACTTTGTTCAAGCGGCTTGACAGTGGCGCCGACCAACAAAGTCCACCACGTCGTCGCCATCGCGCGCATGGCGGCAATACTCGGCGAGGACGAGGACCGGCATTGGATCGTCGCTAACGAAATGGATCGGGAAGATGGGCTGATCTGGGTCTGCGGCTCCGGTGACGACGCATCATGGCGTTCATTGACTTCGGCATCGAGATGCTTCGTGAACTCGTCAAGATCCACAAAGCCGATCCTGAGCTACTCAAGCGCCCCGAGACGCCGGGATAGGATGACTGCGTCCCACGCCGAATGGCTACCTGCCAACCGCCGCCTTTTCGAGCCGATCGGCAACATCCCTCACGCCAAGGCGGAGGCGCGCTACTATTCACCACAGGAGGTCACACCCCTGGCGGCATGACCCACACCGAACAGCCTCCGGCAAACCCGGCGCGGTTCAAGGATTGCTGCGCCGGCGCGTCCGATGAGGAGCACCAGAACCCACTCTTCTGCATGAAACCCTTCTGCAGCATCCAGACCCCGAGCTGAAATTCGCCGCCGCCGGCTAACCAGCTTCCCGCCGGGGGCTTCCGCGGTTGAGCGATGCTGCTTCCGTGACTGGAGACTTCCGTGGTTCAGGCGCAAGCCTGAAACTGCGGTGAGAACAACGGGAGGAAGCGGTGAGCAGCGTCGTGCAAACAGCCAAGGTCGTGGTCCGCGAGGTTGGCCCGCGGGACGGCCTGCAGATGGCCAAGGCCGTGATGAGCACCGGCGACAAGCTGGGCTGGATCGCCGCCATGGCCGCCAGCGGCCTGCGCCAGATGGAGGTCGCGAGCTTCGTTCCCCCTGCCGCGATGCCGCAGATGGCGGACGCGCCGCAGCTCGTGGCCGCGGTGCGCGCCGCGCATCCCGGCCTGCATGTGGTGGCGCTGGCGCCCAACCTGCGCGGGGCGCAGAACGCCGCCGCCGCCGGGGCGCAATCCATTCTGCTGCCGGTGTCCGCCAGCGAGGCGCACAGCCGCGCCAATGTGCGGCGCTCGCGCGCCGAGCAGGTCGCCGAGGTCGCGCGGGTGGTGGAATGGGCGCGCGGGCTGGGCGAGGGCGCGCCGCGCATCGAGGCGGGGATCTCCACCGCCTTCGGCTGCTCGCTGCAGGGCCAGGTGCCGGCGGACGACGTGCTGCGGCTGGCCGCCGAGCTGGCGGCGGCGGGGGCCGACGTGATCGCCCTGGCCGATACGCTGGGCTATGCCACGCCCTCGCAGGTGCGGCAGCTGGTGCGCACGGTGCGCGCCGAGGTCGGGCCGGCGCGCTTCGGCAACCTGCACCTGCACGACACGCTGGGCATGGCCATGGCCAACACCCTGGCGGCGCTGGAGGAAGGCGTGCGCGGCTTCGACGCGGCGCTGGGCGGGCTGGGCGGCTGCCCATTCGCCCCCGGCTCGGTCGGCAACGCGGCCACCGAGGACCTGGTGTACCTGCTGGAATCGGAGGGCTTCGCCACCGGCATCGATCTCGGCGCGCTGATCGCCGCGCGGGAGGCACTGCGCCAGGGCCTGCCGGAGGAGAAGCTGCATGGCCGCGTCGCCGCCGCCGGCATTCCGCGCACGTTCCGCGCCACTCTGCCGGCGCCCGCCATCCGGCCCTCGGCGGCGCCGCTGGCCGGCATCCGCGTGATCGAGTTCTCCCACATGGTCATGGGGCCGAGCTGCGGCATGGTGCTGGCCGATCTGGGCGCCGAGGTCATCAAGATCGAGCCGGCGCCGGCGGGCGACAACACGCGCCGCCTGACCGGCCCGGCGCTGGGCTTCTTCCCGACCTTCAACCGCAACAAGCGCTCGCTCTGCGTGGATCTGAAGCGCCCCGAGGGCCTGGCCCTGGTGCGCAGCCTGGCCGCCGGCGCCGACGTGCTGGTGGAGAATTTCCGCCCCGGCGCGATGGACAAGCTGGGCCTCGGCCACGCCGCCCTGGCGGAGATCAATCCGCGCCTGGTCTACGCCTCCTGCAAGGGCTTCCTGCCCGGCCCCTACGAGCATCGCGCGGCGCTGGACGAGGTGGTGCAGATGATGGGCGGGCTGGCCTACATGACCGGCCCGCCGGGGCGGCCGCTGCGCGCCGGCTCCTCAGTCAACGACATCATGGGCGGCATGTTCGCCGCCATCGCCGTGATGGCGACGCTGCGCCAGCGCGAGGTGACGGGCCAGGGCGGGCTGGTGCAGTCCGGGCTGTTCGAGACGAACATGGTCTTGACCGCGCAGCACATGGCGCGCGCCGCGCTGGAAGGCAAGGAACCGGAGCCGTTCGGTGACCCGGACATGCGCAAGCCCTGGCCGCTCTACGACATATTCGACAGCGCCGAGCCCGGCGCGCAGGTTTTTGTTGGCGTAGTCACGGAGACGCAGTGGCGGGGCTTCTGCGAGGCCTTCGGCCTGCATGACCTGCGCGACGACCCGCAGCTCGCCGGCATGCGCGCTCTGGCCGCCAATCGGCCGCGCATCCTGCCGCGCGTGGCCGCGCTGTTCGCCCGCCTGCCCAAGGCCGAGCTGATGGCGCGGTGCGAGGCGCTCGGCCTGCCCTTCGCGCCCATCGCCAAGCCCGGCGAGCTGCTGGACGATCCGCATCTGCGGGCCTCGGGCGGGCTGCTGCCGGTGGACCTCAGCGGGGCCGAGGCGGCGCCGCGCGACGTTCAGGCGCGCGCCGATGCCGGCTTGCCGGGCCTGCCGGTGCTGCTGCCGGGCGGCCGCCCCGCGCTGCGCCGCCAGCCGCCGCGCGTCGGCGAGCACAATGCCGAGATCGCGCGCGAAGCCGGGCTGAGCGAGGCCGAGATCGCCGGCCTGACGGCCAGGGGCATTCTGGCGGTGCCGCAGGCGGCACCCGCCGCCGCCGAGTGACCAAGGATCCGCCCCCGCGTCACGAGGGCGGACATCAAGAAGCACGAGGAACAACAGGAATGCACGATCATCGCCTCACGCGCCGCGGCCTTGCCGCCGTGCTCGCCGCGCCAGCCCTGCTCGCCGCGGCCCGGCCGGCCCGCGCCGCGCAGCCCTGGACGCCCTCCAAGCCGATCCGGATCGTGGTGCCCTTCACACCGGGTCAGGCCAACGACATCTTCGCCCGCCTGCTCGCCGACAAGGCCAGTGAGCTGAGCTGGCCACAGGCCCGGGTGATCGTGGAGAACCGCGCCGGCGCCGGCGGCACCATCGGCATGCAGAGCGTCGCGCAATCGCCGCCGGATGGCAGCACGCTGGTTTTCGGCAGCCTAGCCACCCTGGCTATCAATCCCGCGGTCATGTCGAACGTGCCCTACGACCCGGAGCGCGACTTCCTGCCCATCATCCGCATCTTTGAGGGGCCGCTGGTGGTGGTCGTGCCGGGCAAGAGCCCGGACCAGAGCCTGGCCGATCTGGTGCGGCGCATCAGGGGCGGCAATCTCACCTATGCTTCCAGCGGCCCGGGCACCACGGGGCATCTCGGCACCGAGCTGTTTCTGCAAGGGCTGGACGCGCGGGCCACCCACGTGCCCTATCGCGGCAGCGGCCCGGCTTTGACCGATGTTTCCTCGGGCGCAGTGGATTTCAGCTTCGAAAGCGCCGCCGCCACCCAGCCGCTGATCGCCTCGGGCATGCTCCGCGCCCTGGCCGTCAGTTCGGCGGACCGGGTTCCCGGCATGGATCTACCGACGGTGGCCGAGGCCGCCGGGTTGCCGGGCTACAGTGTCAGTGGTTCGGGCGGTGTGCTGGCGCCGGCCAAAACGCCGCCCGACGTGGTCGCTGGCCTGCATGCGGGCTTCGCCAGGGCGATGACGGATGCCAAATTGCGGGCACGTATCGCCGAGGCCAGCACCAGGCCGTTGTCGGAAGGACCGCAGGAATTTGCCCGTTACATTCACGATGAGCGGCGGAAATGGGCGGAGGTGGCCCGGCGCGGCAACATCCGCATCGAGTGAAAGGGTCGGGGCCATCGGCCAGCGGGGCGGCTAGGCGATGCGGCCGCGCCCGGACTGGGTCACGCTCGACATCCTGCTCGCCACGCTGCGGCTCGGCAGCGTGACCAGGGCGGCCGGGGCGTGCGGCATCGCCCCCTCCGCCGCCGCCAAGCGGCTGCGGCTGCTGGAGCAGGATTTCGGCGTGACGCTGCTGGAGCGGCGCCCGCAGGGAGTCCGGCCCACCGTGGCGGGCCAGGCCATGGCGCAGCATGCCGGCGCCCTGATGAATCTGGCAAAGCGGCTGGACGGCGACATGCAGCCGTTTGCCGGCGGCGGCTACGGCACGGTGCGCTTCCATGCCGCCCATTCGGCCCTGGCGGGGCACGGGCTGGCGGCCGAGCTGACGTGCTTTGCCGCCGCGCGGCCAGGCGTGCAGGTCGAGATCCGCGAGGGCAGCAGCCTGGCCATCCTGCACCAGCTGGCAGAGGGCGACATCGACCTGGGCATTGTCACCATCGCCGGAGCCGTGCCAGAGGGCTGCGAGGCCTGGCCGTGGCGCAGGGACCGGCTGATGGGCGTGCTGCCGCTCGACCATGCCCTGGCCGGCGAGGCGCGGTTGCGCTTCCCGGCCCTGCTCGACCTGCCGCTGATCCGCGCCACGGAGGGCGGGGCGCTCGGCATCCTGCTGGAGGAACAGGCCCGGCGCATCGGGCGCACGCTGCGCTACCATCTCAGCGTCGGCAGCCTGGATGCCTGCCGCCACCTGATCGCCGCCGGACACGGCATCGCGATCATGCCCGAGGGCGTCTGCCGCCCCTATGAGGCGCTGCTGCACCTGCGCTGCGTTCCGCTGGCGGAGGATTGGGCGGTGCGGGAGCTGCGGCTGGTGTCGCGTCCGGAAGGGCCCCTCCCGTCCCCCTCGCGGCTGCTGCGGGACCATCTTCTGATCGGCTGAGCGTGCGCGGGCGGTGCACGCCCCCTGCGCCACATGCTTCTTCTGCTGCCCGGGCGGGCGCGCATGATGGGCCGCAACGCCGCCCATCCGAGGCGGCGGCAGGAGGAGTTCCGCCCATGGCCAGCCCCGTTATCGACGTTCACACCCACATGTTCTCGCCGCGCTGGCTGGAGATGCTGGCGCAGCATGGCGGGCCGCATCTGGCCTACCGGCCCAACCCGGCTTCCGGGAAGATGTGCATCTTCAAGGACGGCGCGCCGTTCATGACGCCCACCCCGGCCATGAGCGATGACGACCTGCGAATCCGCCGCATGGATGAGGCCGGGGTGGATGTGGCGATCGTCTCACTCACCTGCCCCAACGTGTTCTTCGGCAGCGGCGAGATCAGCCTGGCCGCGGCACGCGACAACAACGACCCCATGGCCGAGGCGCAGAGCCGCTACCCCGACCGCATCCGCTGGTTCGCCTCGCTGCCCTGGCAGTTCGCCGAGCTGGCGTGGCCGAGCTGCAGAGGTCCCTGTCGCAGGGTGCCTCCGGGGGGGGTGGTGCTGGGCAACATCGCCGGCCAGCCGGTGGCCGACCCGCTCTTCGCCCCCATCTGGCGCGCCATCGACGACCGCGCCCTGCCGGTCTTCATCCACCCGACGGCGCCGCCGGGCGTGGCGGCCATGGGCATGGACCAGCCCCCCTGACGCCGCCGGGAACCGTGGATCCGATGGAGCGGCTGGCGCCGGTCGTGCCGCTCGGCAGCGACCCGCTGGTGATCTTTGCCCGGCCCGGCCTCGGCGGGCCAGGGTCGGACCGGCCTGGTCCGGGCGGGGCCGGTCTGGCGACGGTGATTGCCCTGGCCCACGCTCGGCCGGACGGGCTGACCTACGGCGCCAACAACACCACCAGCGCGCACTACCTGATCTCGCAGCTGCTGCAGCGCCACGCCGGCATCCGGATGCGGCACATCCCCTATGCCGGCACCGCAGCGGCCCTGCCTGACCTGATGGCGGGCCGCATCGATCTGTTGTTCGGTCAGTGGTCAGGGGTGGATACGGAAACGGCGGCCAGCGGCGCCCGCCTGCTGGCGGTGACAACGGCGCGGCGCTTCCCGGCCCTGCCAGCGGTTCCGGCCGTGGCGGAAACCCAGCCCGGATTCGACCGGGCGGTGTCCTACGGGCTGATGGCGCACGAGCAAACGCCGCCGCGCCTGGTGGCCTTGCTGGCGGCGGCGGCGGACGGGGCGCTGCGCCAACCCGACCTACAGGAAAGGTTGATCGGCACCGGGTCGTTTCCGGCCGGCGGCGGTCCGGCGGACTTCGCCGCCCTGATCGGCCGGCAACGCGAGGGGCTCGGTGAGGTGATCCGCGCCCTCAACCTTCGGCCGGAGGGCTGACAGGCTGCTTCGGCACCTTCGGGAGAGGCTTCGCCCCTCCCGGGCCCGCCCCCACCCAAGGCCTGCAACGCGGCGGCGCTCGACCGCCCTTCCGGCACCGAAGATCTCCGCGCGACATTGCCAGCGGAGGCTGACGGCCATTCACGCCTTTTGCATCACGCGTGCAACGTCTCGGGGATGGCGAATTCGGCCTCGGTCTTCTCGCGCACCTCGTCGAGCGTCACGCCCGGCGCCAGCTCGGCCA